>NZ_JADNQV010000017.1:0-774 GCF_015594635.1 Streptococcus sp. HF-100 | reverse complement strand
AGCATGTTTAGCTCGCTCAACTTACTATTATCAATTGAAACAGCTGGATCAACCAGATAAGGATAAAGAGCTAAAGGATGAAATACAAGCCATTTATAATGAACTTACAGGCAACTATGGCTATCGTCGAATCCATTTAGAATTAAGGAATCGCGGATTTGTGATTAATCATAAAAAGGTTCAACGTTTGATGAAAGTCCTTGGTTTAACGGCTCGAATTCGTCGCAAACGGAAGTATTCTTCCTACCAAGGAGAGATTGGCAAGAAAGCAGAGAATCTCATTCAACGCCAGTTTGAAGCATCGAGGCCAATGGAAAAGTGCTATACGGATGTGACAGAGTTTTCTATTCCGAATGGCACGCAGAAACTCTATTTATCACCTGTTTTAGATGGTTTCAACAGTGAAATCATCGCTTATAATCTTTCTACTTCACCGAACTTGGAACAAGTGAAGAGCATGTTAAAACAGGCCTTCACAGAGAAACACTATGAGAATACGATTCTCCATAGCGACCAGGGCTGGCAATACCAACACGATTCTTATCATCGTTTCCTAGAGAGTAAGGGAATTCAAGCATCTATGTCGCGCAAGGGTAATAGCCCAGACAATGGTATGATGGAATCTTTCTTTGGCATTTTGAAATCCGAAATGTTTTATGGCTATGAGAATCACTTTAGGTCTTTAGAAGACCTTGAACAAGCTATTGTGAACTACATTGATTATTACAACAACAAACGAATTAAGGTCAAACTAAAAGGACTTAGCCCTGTGCA
>NZ_JADNQV010000016.1:0-1656 GCF_015594635.1 Streptococcus sp. HF-100 | reverse complement strand
AGCGGAGATGCTAAGACAGGCTTTACTATTACCAATAAATACACACCAGAAACAATTGATATTAAAGCCACAAAGAACTGGGATGACGCTAATAACCAAGATGGTAAACGTCCGAAATATATTACGGTTAATCTCTTGGCAGATGGTGAAAAAGTAGCTTCCAAAGAAGTGAAAGCGGCAGCTGACGGAACGTGGTCTACAGTATTTACTAAACTTCCTAAATTCAAAGCAGGCAAGGTTATTAAATATAGCCTGACCGAAGAAGTAGTTTCTGAATATACTAGCGAAATCAATGATTTCAATATTACCAACAAATACACACCAAAAATGATTGATTATCAAGTGACGAAAACTTGGAATGATAACAACAACCAAGACGGCAAACGTCCAGATCATATCACGGTTCATTTGATGAAGACAGTTGGCGGTGTGACCACTGAAGTTGAGAAATATGATATCAAAGTTGCTGAAGCAGACCCAGCGAATGGCAATGTTTGGAAACATACCTTTACTAATCTTCCAAAATACGAAGCAGGTCAAGAAATTGTCTATTCTGTCAAGGAAGATGTTGTAGCAGGATATGAAACATCTATCAAGAGTCAAGAAATCACAAACACCCATGAACCAGAAACAATCGTCATTTCTGGTAAGAAAGTCTGGGAAGATGCTAACAACCAAGATGGCAAACGAACAGCTACAGTGAAGGTCCAAATTCTGAAAGGCAAAGAAATCGTTGATGAAATTGAAACTTCAGAAGAAAAAGGTTGGGCCTTTGAGTCAAAACCATTACCGAAGTATGAGAATGGTCAAGAAATCAAATATGAAGTGAAAGAAACTACTAAGATTGAGGGTTACACCACTATCAATCCAAAAGAACCTTCTGCAGACGGCAAATACACAATTACCAACAAGCGTACACCAGAAAAGGTAAACTTAATGGGTCAAAAGACTTGGAATGACGCCAATAACCAAGATAATATTCGTCCTACTGAAATCAAAGTACGTTTATTGGCAGATGGCAAAGATACTGGCAAAATGGCGACAGCGAGTGCAGCAACTGGATGGAAATACAGCTTTGAAGGTTTGGATCGTTACAAGGATGGCAAAGAAATTGTTTACTCTGTTGAGGAAGTAGATGTACCAAAAGGTTATCAATCTAAAGTGAATGGAATGAATTTGGTCAATAGCCACACTCCAGAGGTGACTTCAGTTAGCGGTCAGAAGACTTGGGAAGACGAAAATGATAAAGATGGTCTTCGTCCAAAAGAGATTCAAGTGAAATTGCTTGCAAATGGTAAAGATACAGGCAAAGTAGCAACAGTAAGTGAAGCAACTGGTTGGAAGTATAGCTTTGAAAAACTTGCCAAATATGAAGCAGGTAAGGAAATCACTTATACGGTGGAAGAAGTTTCGGTACCAGAAGGTTACACACCGAAGGTAGATGGTATGAATATCACGAATCGTCATACACCAGAGAAGCCACAAATTCCACAAACCCCACCAAGTACACCAGAGAAGTCGAAGAAGAAAATTCTCCCTTCAACAGGTAGTCAAAATTCATTCTTTGCATTACTTGCAGGTCTGTTCACCTTAAGTGGAGCTGCTTACTTGTTAAAGAAGAAGGCGTAATTCTATCATCAGATAGATCGAGTAAAG
>NZ_JADNQV010000015.1:0-4004 GCF_015594635.1 Streptococcus sp. HF-100 | reverse complement strand
AAATGTTTTATGGCTATGAGAATCACTTTAGGTCTTTAGAAGACCTTGAACAAGCTATTGTGAACTACATTGATTATTACAACAACAAACGAATTAAGGTCAAACTAAAAGGACTTAGCCCTGTGCAATACAGAGCTAAATCCTTTCAATAATTATTTGTCCAACTTTTGGGGGTCAGTACACTTTTTATCTTTTTATTCATTAATTTGGATAGATGTAAGTAAATGAACCTTGTCCTGCAGCAGCTGGATTGAACCAACCACGATAATTTCCAATAGCTTGATTACCTGCATAATTTGCTTCAGATACTTGAATACTTGTAGCTGATTGAACAGCTGTTACAACAGCAACGTGTCCATAACCACCATCGTTCCATGAAATGATCGCACCTACTTGAGGTGTTGAACCTGTACGGAAACCAGCTGCAGCCGCACTTGCTGCCCATTGAGCCCCATTACCCCAGTAATCACCAGCCCACGGAGCTAATGTTTTTGCTCCCCATGTACATTGACCAACTGGATAAGTTGAAGCAGATGAACTATATGTAGGACGGCTCACAGTTCTAGTAGTAGTAGTTGCTGCTTGTTGCGTCACATTTGTTTGAGTTGGCGTAGCTGCTGCACCACTATTGTTGTTTACAGCTTGTACTTGTGCTGCCAAACTTGTATTAGCAGAAGAAGCTACAGCTTGTTCTTGCGCCGCTTGTTGTGCTTTATAAGCTGCTTCTTGTGCTGCTGCCTCTTCAGCTGCCTTTTGTGCCGCTGCTTTTTGTGCCAACAATGAGTTCTTTTCACCTTCAGCAGTTGCTTTTTCCGCAGCAAGATTCAACTGCGCTGCTTTTAGTTCAGCTTGCTTAGTAGACAATGTTTTTGCATCATTTGCAAGTGTTTGTTGATTTGCGATAACAGTATTTATCGCTTCATTATTTGCTACTTGTTTTTCAGAAATAGCTTTTTTATCTTGTTTTTGTTGTTCCAACATTTTATTGTTTGCTGAAACAATTTCACTCATCGCAGAAACACGTGAAATAGCTTCTGTAATCGATTTTGAATTTACAATTGTATTGATATAGCTTGTAGCTGTACCGCTCGTTTGAGCACTACGTGCTTGATTAGCCAATGATTCATTACGCGCTACAATATTCTTAGACAACGTTTCGATTTCAGCCGATAATTTTGTTGATTCAGCTTGAAGTTTTTCGTTTTCAGCTTTCAATTTTTCTTGTTGAGATTGAATAGATGAAACTTGAGCTTGAATTTGATCTACTTGAGCTTGAGCTGATTTTTGTTGATCATTCAAACTATTAATTTTGCTATCTTGTGCAGCGATTTTGTCATCAGTAGAATCTGCATGTACATTTACAAGAGATGCTCCCTGTGCAAAAACCATTGTACTTAATAAGATTGACGTAAGTAATTTTTTCTTCATAAACAATTATACTCCTATTCGATAAGACATTTATAAGTATAACAAAAAAAGGCGCTGAGTATGTTACGCCTTTGTTACATTTCTATTTCCAATTCATCATAAAATCTTATCATAAATATATCTTCTCCAAAATTGGTTGAAGCAACAAAAAGAATAGTAAATTTGAGACCATTGTCGGAGCAATTGTATAAACGACAAAATCTGCAAAAGACATTTGAGCTAGATGGGTAACATTTGCCAAAGCGAACGTAGCCACCTCAAAGAAAAATACTAAAATGGCAACTGTTAAAAAACGACTAACTCGATTAGACATCAAAACAGAATTATATTTACTAATAACAATCCCCACTAAAGGCAACAATAGTGTCGAAATGCCGATAATATGAAAATAATACGCATCATACAATAAACCAATTAACAGCAACATGATAAAATTAGTATTTTCTGAAAGATTTATCGAAATATACAAAATAAAGATAAGTAAAAGATGACTTAGTAAGTGGATATTATTTGGAAATAAATTAGTCAAAATATTTGAAAGATGACCATCTACTAACATCACAACAAATAAAACCAAAAAAGATAAAACGTAGTTTTTAAAAAATTTCATATCAATTTCCTACCAATGTTACCACACGAATATCTGACAAATCCGCACTCGGTTTTACAAATACCTCTTTTGTCAAATGGTCCGATTTTTCAGTAACAGAAAGGACTGTTCCAACCGGAATATTAGGAATGTTGTACGTTCCTAAACCACTGGTCACAACTTTCTCACCTTTTTTAATGGTATCCGAACTATTTAACTGACTGATAATAAAAGCAGATTTTTCTTTACTGTAGCCAACAATCACACCATAAATTGTGCTTGTCTCCGTTTGAATTCTTACTGAAATATTATCAACATTTTTATTATTGGTTAAAAGATTTACTCGGCTAGAATGATAAGCAACATCTTTCACACTACCAATCAAGCCACCATTTGCCACCACTAGCATTGTATTTTGAATTCCATTCTGACGACCAGCATTGACAGTTAATTCAGATAACCAAGAAACCGGCATACGCGTAATAACATCAGATGAAACCGTTTTTTTTGACTCATAAAGATTTTTCATTTCTAATAGCTGTCTTAATTGAGCATTTTCATCTTTTAATGAAACTGAATCAGCAGATTGTTCTTCTGCTTTAAATAAAGCTTTTTTTAATTGCTTGTTTTCTTTATATGTCCGTGATAAATCAGTCAAATCTGATTTAACATCCACCAAAAAATTAAATGGTTTTGAAATAATATTATCCAAAATAGAAACAACATTAGAAGTTGCATTCACTACACCTAAAGAACGAGTAGTAACTAAAAGTACAGAAGTTACGATTATCAAAATAGCAGTCATAATAATAAATTTGGATTTTTTCATACGATTCACTCTACTCCCACAATAGACACTCCAGATTCAACAGGTAATAGAAAAGGAGATAGCTAACGCTACACTCCTTCAATACGGAGAATGGGGGATTCGAACCCCCGCGCCAGTTACCCGACCTAACGATTTAGCAAACCGTCCTCTTCAGCCTCTTGAGTAATTCTCCAAAAATATTATGGGCACGAGTGGACTCGAACCACCGACCTCACGCTTATCAGGCGTGCGCTCTAACCACCTGAGCTACGCGCCCAAGTCCAAAAACTTGGTATGGTTGAACATCTCTGTTCAAAGCGGGTGACGAGAATCGAACTCGCGACAACAGCTTGGAAGGCTGTAGTTTTACCACTAAACTACACCCGCTTAATTATTCAAAAATGGCGCGAGACGGAATCGAACCGCCGACACATGGAGCTTCAATCCATTGCTCTACCAACTGAGCTACCGAGCCTACCTATTGCGGGAGCAGGATTTGAACCTACGACCTTCGGGTTATGAGCCCGACGAGCTACCTAGCTGCTCCATCCCGCGCTATTCCTACTAAGGAGGATGTGGGATTCGAACCCACGCACGCTTTTACACGCCTGACGGTTTTCAAGACCGTTCCCTTCAGCCGGGCTTGGGTAATCCTCCACAATATAACAAAATGGACCTTGTAGGACTTGAACCTACGACCACTCGGTTATGAGCCGAGAGCTCTAACCAGCTGAGCTAAAGGTCCAACAAGATCAATTATAGCGGCGAAGGGGATCGAACCCCCGACCTCCCGGGTATGAACCGGACGCTCTAGCCAGCTGAGCTACACCGCCATAGTATCGGGAAGACAGGATTCGAACCTGCGACACCTTGGTCCCAAACCAAGTACTCTACCAAGCTGAGCTACTTCCCGTATGGATAGAAAAAATGAAGTCCTAGGAGACTTCTTTTCTATGCACCCTAGAGGAGTCGAACCTCTAACCGCCTGATTCGTAGTCAGGTACTCTATCCAGTTGAGCTAAGGGTGCTCTTTCTATGAATATAAAATCATTATATCACAAATACAAAAAAAGTCAAATCTCTTTATGCACCCTAGAGGAGTCGAACCTCTAACCGCCTGATTCGTAGTCAGGTACTCTATCCAGTTGAGCTAAGGGTGCTCTTTCTCATGCCGAGGAC
>NZ_JADNQV010000014.1:0-4755 GCF_015594635.1 Streptococcus sp. HF-100 | reverse complement strand
GACTAAAAGGATAGGTGTTCTTTTAGTTTTGTTTATGAAAGAAGGAGAGATTGATTATGAGGCTAAAAGAGTGGATGAGTTTCTTTTTGTCATTGCTAATGATTTTTGCTTTTCTAGGATTTTGGAATGTCCAGCGGGTTTCTGCTGCTGATGTTACCGATAAGGCTAAATTCGAGAATTTGAAAGTCACAGTTGCTGAAACTGGGAGTGACTCACACATTATTATCGGTCCAAGCACAAAAACTGTTGAACTAAAATACTCGGGCGACTTCTCATTCCCTGGTGTACAGGCGAACGAGATTAAGCCTGGAGATTACTTTATCGTAAAGGCCCCTGAAAATTTGGATTTAGAAGATGGAACCTTGGATCTAATTGATTCAAATTCAAATACGAAGATGGGGACGGTTCAGGTAGAAAAAGCCAATCATCGTCTTGTCTTTACTTTCAATGAAGCAGTTCAGGGGAAACAACATATCCGTGGGAGCTTTACTGCGACTGCAAAACAAACAGTTGAAGGAGTGACTAAGACGGTCACTTACATTTTACCAGGAGGCAGTAAATCTGAAATAACTTTTGAGGTAAAAAAGTATCCTAAGACCCCCCATGAAGGCGAACTGGTTTTTAAAAGTGGTATCAATGATCCGAAATTACCTAGAATTACATGGCATGTGCGGATTAACCGTTCTAAGACGGATATGGGGAACCACACTATTAAAATTACAGATAATATCGGCTTAGGAGCCTTTATGTCTTATATTGAAAGTTCCTTTGAACTATCTGAAGTAGAGTACGAGACGACAGATACCAACTATGCTGCTTTGAAGACTAGGATTAAAGTGTATAAAATAACAATGGATCCTGAGGAGTATAAAAAGGATCCAGACAACACGGCCTTGCTGACTTTTGTCAATGGTAAACGTGGCTTTGAATTGCTTATGCCGACCAATATGGGTACCAAGAGTTTTTACCTAAGATATCTCACCACATCGCCAGCAGATACCTCAGAGGTGGAAAACTCCGCTCAATACTTGTTAGATAACGAACCTCAATTAATTTGGAAAAAACGGGAAAACACAATCGAAACAAGAACCGAGCACTCTTCAACTCTTAAAACGGTTAAAGCCGTAGGTGCGACTATTACTGCTGATATCGCTGGAAAGATCAAAATCACTAAATTCGACGAAGCTGATGCAGATGTTAAGTTGGCAGGCGTTGTCTTTGAAATCCTACGAAAAAGTGACAGGGTTAAAGTTCAGGAAGTAACAACTGATGCGGACGGGATTGCCGTTTCAGATCATCTTAATGATGGTGAGTATATCGTTAAAGAAAAGACTCCGAAACCAGGCTATCAGGTGAACAGTCAAGAATTTACAGTTGAGATGAAAGATGGAAAAGGTGTTCCCCTCAATATCTCTAACAAACGTGTGACAGTTGACTTTGAAGCGACCAAGACATGGGTAAACGGAAAAGCAACTGACTACAAAAAAGTTAAGCTTGGCTTGTATGTGCACAAAGAAGGACAAACTGTTGCAGATGCAAAACCTGTTACTGGGAACTACACCCCTGAAGTAACCGTGTCGAACGGTGTCTACACTTATAAGTGGAAAAATCAACTTCCTGAACGTGATGTTGATGGAAGCAAGCTAGTTTATTCTGTTCGCGAACTTGAAGATCAGACGGGTCTTCCTCTGAAAGAAGGAGAGAAAGTCAAAGCAGGAGAGAACAACTACCTTGTATCTTACAATGCAGACAAGACTCAAGTAACCAATACTTACGAAGTTCCAAAAACAAACGTGACGGCTAAGAAAGTCTGGGTTGGTGGTCAGGAACATGTTCGTCCAACAGTCTATTTCAAATTGTACCGTACACCAGAAGGTGGAGTTGAAGAAGAAGTGGCTGGTGTTGAGAAGAAAGAAGTTCCAAAAACAAATGGAACTGTCGAATGGACAGACCTTCCTGCGACTGATGAGCACGGTGTGAAATACACTTATAGTGTGAAAGAAGTTGATAAAGATGGCAATCTTGTCACTACAGTAGACGGTTACACCGCTAACCAAACAGCGGGTCTTACTGTTACAAATACCTATAGCACTTCACCAACTGAGGCGGACATTAAAGTCAAAAAAGAATTGACTGGTGGTCGTCCAACACCTCTTCAAGCGAATGAATTTGAGTTTATCTTGAGAGATAAAGATGGGCAAGAAGTTCAAAGAGCTAAGAATGATGCAAATGGTGATGTAGTCTTTAAAGATATCCCTTTTACACAAGAAGGACATTACCAGTACACGATTGTGGAAGCAAATGCTGGTCAAACCATTGATGGGGTGACCCATGATGCGAGAACAGTTCGTGTCACCGTACACGTCTATGATAATGGAAGAGGTCAGCTGGTTGCATGGGTTGAAAATTTTGCCATTTCAGCTCTAACAGCTCCTATTGCTGATTTCTCATCTGTAGCTGCTGGTTCAAATCTCGTACCTCCAATCTCTGGGGCTATTGATGCCATTACAGATGACGGAATTCAGACATTCACAAATACCTACAAAGCTACCAAGGTTAAAGTGCCTGTTGCTGCGACGAAATCATTCATCAACAAGAACACTGATAAGCCAATTCAGCTTCAAGGTGGGGAATTCGAATTTGCCTTGTTTGAGAAAAATGGTACAGATCCAATTCAAACAACAACAAATGATGCAACTGGAAACATTAAGTTTGAAGATTTAGAATTCAATAAAGCTGACACTTATCATTACACCATCGTTGAAAAGAATGCTGGGACAACTGATAAAGGAATCACTTATTCTAACAAGACTATCGAAGTAACGATCAAAGTTGTTGACAACGGTAAGGGAGCGCTTGAAGCAACTGTTACCTATGACAATAACGACAGCACTTTCGAAAACACCTATAAGGCTGAAAATGCCAAAGCTGTTCTTGAAGTAGATAAGAAACTAAGTAATCGCAATCTCGAAGCTAACATGTTCGAATTTACATTGACAGACCAAGTTGGTAACGTTGAAAAAGCGAAGAATGGTGCTGACGGAAAAGTTAAATTCTCAGAGTTGACATTTGATGAAGCAGGTACTTACACTTACACCATCAAGGAAGTAAAAGCTGGCACAACGGAGAATGGTATCACCTACGATGCTAAGACCGTCACAGCTAAAGTAACTGTAACCGATGATGGTCAAGGTAAATTGCATGCGGCTGTTGAATACAGCAGTGATGGTACAGCTAATAGCACAACCTTCAATAATGTCTACACCCCAGCAGGTGACACATCCGTTACTCTTGGTGCGAAAAAAGTTCTTGAAGGTAAAACTCTTGAAGCAGGTAAATACAGCTTTGTCTTGAAGAAAGCAGACGGAACTGTTGTCGAAACAGTAACCAACGCTGCAGATGGAACAGTGACCTTCTCACCAATCTCATATAATGAGAGCCAAGTAGGAACTCACAAGTACACTATCTCTGAAATTGCTGGATCTGAAACAGGAATCACTTACGATAAGACCGTTCAAGAAGTTGAAGTAACGGTTGAAAAAGTAAGCGCAACTGAATTGAAAGCAACTGCCTCAAAAGAAGCAAAAGATCTTGTATTTACAAACAAATACACCCCAGCAGGTGACACATCCATTACTCTCGGAGCTAAGAAAGTTCTTGAAGGTAAAACTCTTGAAGCAGGTAAATACAGCTTTGTCTTGAAGAAAGCAGACGGAACTGTTGTCGAAACAGTAACCAACGCTGCAGATGGAACAGTGACCTTCTCACCAATCTCATATGATGAGAGCCAAGTGGGAACTCACAAGTATACCATCTCAGAAGTTGCTGGATCTGAAGCAGGAATCACTTATGATAAGACTGTTCGAGAAGTAGAAGTCAAGGTTGAAAAAATCAGTGCTACTGAATTAAAAGCAACGGTTTCGAAAGAAGCGAAAGATCTTGTCTTCACTAACAAATACACACCAGCACCAGCAACCAAAGTAAAAATTGCTGGTAAGAAAGTGCTAGAAGGTAAAACACTGGAAGCAGGCAAATATAACTTTGTCCTGAAAAAGACAGATGGCAGTGTCGTTCAAACTGTTACTAATGATGTGGACGGAAACTTTGCTTTTGACGAATTGACTTACGATGAAAACCAAGTAGGAACGCATAAGTATACTATCTCAGAAGTTGAAGGAACAGAAACTGGGGTAACTTATGATAAGACTGTTCGAGAAGTAGAAGTCAAGGTTGAAAAAATCAGTGCTACTGAATTAAAAGCAACGGTTTCGAAAGAAGCGAAAGATCTTGTCTTCACTAACAAATACACACCAGCTAAAACGCAAATTCCAGTGAAAAAAATCTGGGATGATGCTGATAATCAAGATGGCAAACGTCCAACTAAGATTACTGTTAAACTCTTGGCAGACGGTCAAGATACAGATAAAACTCTTGAACTATCAGAAGCCAATGGCTGGGCAGGTAACTTCACGGATTTAGATGCAGATAAAGGTGGAGCTCCGATTGATTATAAAGTAGTTGAAGTGAGTTCAGTAGCTGGTTATACAACTGAAATTAGCGGAGATGCTAAGACAGGCTTTACTATTACCAATAAATACACACCAGAAACAATTGATATTAAAGCCACAAAGAACTGGGATGACGCTAATAACCAAGATGGTAAACGTCCGAAATATATTACGGTTAATCTCTTGGCAGATGGTGAAAAAGTAGCTTCCAAAGAAGTGAAAGCGGCAGCTGACGGAACGTGGTCTA
>NZ_JADNQV010000013.1:0-5324 GCF_015594635.1 Streptococcus sp. HF-100 | reverse complement strand
AAGAAAAGTAAAAAAAGATGAAAAAAGGTATTGACAAGAAGAGAAGGAGATGATATACTAAGATAGTTGTCGCTTGAGGGGCGACAAAGACCTTTGAAAACTGAACAAGACGAACCAATGTGCAGGCGACTGTTTAAGAAGACAGTCCGTCAAACATTAAGAAGAAACAATAAATCTGTCAGTGACAGAAATGAGTGAGAGCTCAAACTTTATATGAGAGTTTGATCCTGGCTCAGGACGAACGCTGGCGGCGTGCCTAATACATGCAAGTAGGACGCACAGTTTATACCGTAGCTTGCTACACCATAGACTGTGAGTTGCGAACGGGTGAGTAACGCGTAGGTAACCTACCTATTAGAGGGGGATAACTATTGGAAACGATAGCTAATACCGCATAACAGTATGTAACACATGTTAGATGCTTGAAAGATGCAATTGCATCGCTAGTAGATGGACCTGCGTTGTATTAGCTAGTAGGTAGGGTAAAGGCCTACCTAGGCAACGATACATAGCCGACCTGAGAGGGTGATCGGCCACACTGGGACTGAGACACGGCCCAGACTCCTACGGGAGGCAGCAGTAGGGAATCTTCGGCAATGGGGGGAACCCTGACCGAGCAACGCCGCGTGAGTGAAGAAGGTTTTCGGATCGTAAAGCTCTGTTGTTAAGGAAGAACGAGTGTGAGAATGGAAAGTTCATGCTGTGACGGTACTTAACCAGAAAGGGACGGCTAACTACGTGCCAGCAGCCGCGGTAATACGTAGGTCCCGAGCGTTGTCCGGATTTATTGGGCGTAAAGCGAGCGCAGGCGGTTAGAAAAGTCTGAAGTGAAAGGCAGTGGCTCAACCATTGTAGGCTTTGGAAACTGTTTAACTTGAGTGCAGAAGGGGAGAGTGGAATTCCATGTGTAGCGGTGAAATGCGTAGATATATGGAGGAACACCGGTGGCGAAAGCGGCTCTCTGGTCTGTAACTGACGCTGAGGCTCGAAAGCGTGGGGAGCGAACAGGATTAGATACCCTGGTAGTCCACGCCGTAAACGATGAGTGCTAGGTGTTAGGTCCTTTCCGGGACTTAGTGCCGCAGCTAACGCATTAAGCACTCCGCCTGGGGAGTACGACCGCAAGGTTGAAACTCAAAGGAATTGACGGGGGCCCGCACAAGCGGTGGAGCATGTGGTTTAATTCGAAGCAACGCGAAGAACCTTACCAGGTCTTGACATCCCAGTGACTGCCCTAGAGATAGGGTTTCCCTTCGGGGCACTGGTGACAGGTGGTGCATGGTTGTCGTCAGCTCGTGTCGTGAGATGTTGGGTTAAGTCCCGCAACGAGCGCAACCCTTATTGTTAGTTGCCATCATTGAGTTGGGCACTCTAGCGAGACTGCCGGTAATAAACCGGAGGAAGGTGGGGATGACGTCAAATCATCATGCCCCTTATGACCTGGGCTACACACGTGCTACAATGGCTGGTACAACGAGTCGCAAGCCGGTGACGGCAAGCTAATCTCTGAAAGCCAGTCTCAGTTCGGATTGTAGGCTGCAACTCGCCTACATGAAGTCGGAATCGCTAGTAATCGCGGATCAGCACGCCGCGGTGAATACGTTCCCGGGCCTTGTACACACCGCCCGTCACACCACGAGAGTTTGTAACACCCGAAGTCGGTGAGGTAACCGTAAGGAGCCAGCCGCCTAAGGTGGGATAGATGATTGGGGTGAAGTCGTAACAAGGTAGCCGTATCGGAAGGTGCGGCTGGATCACCTCCTTTCTAAGGAAAACGGAAGCCATTGAGTTTGTCTTGTTTAGTTTTGAGAGGTCTTGTGGGGCCTTAGCTCAGCTGGGAGAGCGCCTGCTTTGCACGCAGGAGGTCAGCGGTTCGATCCCGCTAGGCTCCATTAGGATAGAATCCTACTGAACTTAATAAAGAAGTGAAGTTGAATACGAGACTAACTATCCTAAATTTAGCACATTGAAAATTGAATAACGATATCAAATAGTAACAAGAAAATAAACCGAAAACGCTGTGAATATTAATGAGTATATGACTGAGAGGTCAAAAATAAGGTTAAGTTAGTAAGGGCGCACGGTGGATGCCTTGGCACTAGGAGCCGAAGAAGGACGTGACAAACGACGAAATGCCTTGGGGAGCTGTAAGTAAGCGTAGATCCAGGGATGTCCGAATGGGGGAACCCAACAGGTAGATACCTGTTACCCGTATCTGTTAAGGATATGAGGAGGAAGACGCAGTGAACTGAAACATCTAAGTAGCTGCAGGAAGAGAAAGCAAAAGCGATTGCCTGAGTAGCGGCGAGCGAAAGGGCAAGAGGGCAAACCGAGAAGTTTACTTCTCGGGGTTGTAGGACTGCGATGTGGATTTAAAGATTATAGAAGAAGACCTTGGGAAAGGTTGCCAGAGAGAGTAAGAGCCTCGTATTTTAAATAATCTTTATACCTAGCAGGATCCTGAGTACGGCGGGACACGAGGAATCCCGTCGGAATCTGGGAGGACCATCTCCCAACCCTAAATACTCCCTAGTGACCGATAGTGAACCAGTACCGTGAGGGAAAGGTGAAAAGCACCCCGGGAGGGGAGTGAAAGAGAACCTGAAACCGTGTGCCTACAACAAGTTCGAGCCCGTTAATGGGTGAGAGCGTGCCTTTTGTAGAATGAACCGGCGAGTTACGTTATGATGCGAGGTTAAGTTGAAGAGACGGAGCCGTAGGGAAACCGAGTCTGAAGAGGGCGGTATAGTATCATGATGTAGACCCGAAACCATGTGACCTACCCATGAGCAGGTTGAAGGTGAGGTAAAACTCACTGGAGGACCGCACCAGGGCACGTTGAAAAGTGCTTGGATGACTTGTGGGTAGCGGAGAAATTCCAAACGAACTTGGAGATAGCTGGTTCTCTCCGAAATAGCTTTAGGGCTAGCGTCGACATGAAGATTCTTGGAGGTAGAGCACTGTTTGGGTGAGGGGTCCATCCCGGATTACCAATCTCAGATAAACTCCGAATGCCAAAGAATTATGGTCGGCAGTCAGACTGCGAGTGCTAAGATCCGTAGTCGAAAGGGAAACAGCCCAGACCACCAGCTAAGGTCCCAAAATAATTGTTAAGTGGAAAAGGATGTGGGGTTGCACAGACAACTAGGATGTTAGCTTAGAAGCAGCTATTCATTCAAAGAGTGCGTAATAGCTCACTAGTCGAGTGACCCTGCGCCGAAAATGTACCGGGGCTAAAACAATTTACCGAAGCTGTGGATCCTTTAGGGGATGGTAGGAGAGCGTTCTATGTGTGGCGAAGGTGTACCGTGAGGAGCACTGGAACGCATAGAAGTGAGAATGCCGGTATGAGTAGCGCAAGACAGGTGAGAATCCTGTCCACCGTAAGACTAAGGTTTCCAGGGGAAGGCTCGTCCGCCCTGGGTTAGTCGGGACCTAAGGAGAGACCGAAAGGTGTATCCGATGGCCAACAGGTAGAGATTCCTGTACTAGAGTATAGAGTGAAGGAGGGACGCAGTAGGCTAACTCAAGCGTGCGAATGGAAGAGCACGTCTAAGCAGTGAGGTGTGATAGGAGTCAAATGCTTCTATCTGTAACATTGAGCTGTGATGGGGAGCGAAGTTTAGTAGCGAAGTGAGTGACGTCACACTGCCAAGAAAAGCTTCTAGCGTTAATTTATACTCTACCCGTACCGCAAACCGACACAGGTAGTCGAGGCGAGTAGCCTCAGGTGATCGAGAGAACTCTCGTTAAGGAACTCGGCAAAATGACCCCGTAACTTCGGGAGAAGGGGTGCTGGCTTAAAGTCAGCCGCAGTGAATAGGCCCAAGCAACTGTTTATCAAAAACACAGCTCTCTGCTAAATCGTAAGATGATGTATAGGGGGTGACGCCTGCCCGGTGCTGGAAGGTTAAGAGGAGTGCTTAGACGTAAGTCGAAGGTATGAATTGAAGCCCCAGTAAACGGCGGCCGTAACTATAACGGTCCTAAGGTAGCGAAATTCCTTGTCGGGTAAGTTCCGACCCGCACGAAAGGCGTAATGATTTGGGCACTGTCTCAACGAGAGACTCGGTGAAATTTTAGTACCTGTGAAGATGCAGGTTACCCGCGACAGGACGGAAAGACCCCATGGAGCTTTACTGCAGTTTGATATTGAGTGTCTGTGCCACATGTACAGGATAGGTAGGAGCCAAAGAGATCGGGACGCCAGTTTCGATGGAGGCGATGTTGGGATACTACCCTTGTGTTATGGCCACTCTAACCCGGATAGGTGATCCCTATCGGAGACAGTGTCTGACGGGCAGTTTGACTGGGGCGGTCGCCTCCTAAAAGGTAACGGAGGCGCCCAAAGGTTCCCTCAGATTGGTTGGAAATCAATCGCAGAGTGTAAAGGTATAAGGGAGCTTGACTGCGAGAGCAACAACTCGAGCAGGGACGAAAGTCGGGCTTAGTGATCCGGTGGTTCCGTATGGAAGGGCCATCGCTCAACGGATAAAAGCTACCCTGGGGATAACAGGCTTATCTCCCCCAAGAGTTCACATCGACGGGGAGGTTTGGCACCTCGATGTCGGCTCGTCGCATCCTGGGGCTGTAGTCGGTCCCAAGGGTTGGGCTGTTCGCCCATTAAAGCGGCACGCGAGCTGGGTTCAGAACGTCGTGAGACAGTTCGGTCCCTATCCGTCGCGGGCGAAGGAAATTTGAGAGGATCTGCTCCTAGTACGAGAGGACCAGAGTGGACTTACCGCTGGTGTACCAGTTGTTCTGCCAAGAGCATCGCTGGGTAGCTATGTAGGGAAGGGATAAACGCTGAAAGCATCTAAGTGTGAAACCCACCTCAAGATGAGATTTCCCATAACGTTATGTTAGTAAGAGCCCTGAGAGAAGATCAGGTAGATAGGTTAGGAGTGGAAGTTGTGTGAGCAATGGAGCGGACTAATACTAATAGCTCGAGGACTTATCCGAGAAGAAGTAATGAGAACGTGAAGAAAAGCGTATGATTTTAGGGAATCTGCGCAGAAGTCATAGGGACTTCAAGCGGATTTATCTAAATCACTAGCTTTTTAGTTCGAATACAATTACTTAAGTAATGAAGGCAGATCTAGTAAGGATTTAGCCGGAGTACAATTTCATTGAGAAAGATAGCGTAGAGGTAAATCTTTTACAATTTGAGACGTTATTCAATTTTGAGTGTGTTAGATACTCAGCAGTTAAGTGACGATAGCCTAGGAGATACACCTGTACCCATGCCGAACACAGAAGTTAAGCCCTAGAACGCCGGAAGTAGTTGGGGGTTGCCCCCTGTGAGATAAGGTAGTCGCTTAGCA
>NZ_JADNQV010000012.1:0-19252 GCF_015594635.1 Streptococcus sp. HF-100 | reverse complement strand
AATACGTACTCCAAATTTATTTGAGAGTTGCTTTAAGCTGATTCCTTGTTTTTTTAGTTCATAGATTTGCACTTTATCTTCATAACTCAATTTCATAATAAAATACCCCAAAAGTTAGATTTTTTCTATCTAATTTTTGGGGTGCAGATCATCTCTGGATGTCTCTTTTTTGTTTTTAAATAGCAGAAAATCCGAAAAATATATTAAAAAATCATGATTTTTCTTGTACTTATACGAAAAAAGTGTATAATAGGTTCAATATTTAGTTGAAGGGGGAGAGTAGTTGCTATCTTCATAAAGTAGAATGGCTTATTTTTTTAACTTTAAAAGAATGTTTATTCAATTTGAGTCAAAAGATAAATTTATTATTTTTGCTTCTTTATGTATTTTGTGGCTTATTTTAATCATATTATGCAGCGAATAACTAGTATTTTGAATAAATAATATTTTCTGTCAAAAACAGCTCTTTACTTTTTGAAACTATTTCGGTATAATATTCAATGTAACAAGATGTGACATTAGAGGAGGTTTATCTATGAAATCATCAAAATGGATTATTGCAACAGGAGTTGTGCTAAGCGCTGGAATCCTATTATCAGGTTGTGGCAAGTCAGCTTCTAGCACATCAACTTATTCATACGTGTATATACAAGATCCAGACACGCTAAATTATCTGATGGCGAACCGTGCGACAACTTCAGATGTTGTGACTAACTTAGTTGATGGATTATTGGAAAATGACCAGTACGGAAATTTAGTTCCGGCGCTTGCTAAGTCATGGACAGTCTCCAAAGATGGCTTGACATATACGTATAAATTACGTAAAGATGCTAAATGGTACACATCAGAAGGTGAAGAGTACGCAAGTGTAAAAGCGCAAGACTTTGTAACTGGCTTGAAATACGCCGCAGATAATAAATCAGAAGCTCTTTACCTCGTTCAAGATTCTGTCAAAGGTTTAGATGCTTACATCAAGGGTGAAACGAAAGATTTTTCAACGGTTGGAGTAAAAGCTCTAGATGACTATACAGTACAGTATACACTCAGCCGTGCAGAGACTTATTGGAATTCAAAAACGACCAATAATATCCTCTTCCCAGTTAATGCAGATTTCTTGAAATCACAAGGAAAAAATTTTGGTTCTGTAAAACCAACCAGCATTCTATACAATGGTCCTTATCTATTGAAGTCTCTGACAGCCAAGTCTTCTATGGAATTTGCTAAAAATCCTCATTACTATGATAAAAAGAATGTTCATTTGGATAACATTAAATTGACATATTATGACGGCTCTGACCAAGAAGCCCTTATCCGTAACTTCACAGATGGTGCCTATAGTGCAGCTCGTCTTTATCCAAATAGCTCTAGTTTTGCTTCTGTTAAGAAACAATATGCTAACAATATCATCTATAGTTTGCAAGATGCGACCAGCTACTATTATAACTTTAATTTAAATCGTCAGTCCTATAACCATACATCGAAGAAAACAGATGCTCAAAAGGCTGCGACCCAAGAAGCGGTGCTAAATAAAGCTTTCCGCCAAGCTATCAACTTTGCCTATAATCGTACTTCTTATGGTGCACAAAGTAATGGGAAAGACGGAGCGACAAAGGTATTGCGGAACACACTCGTGCCACCAACATTTGTTTCTATCGGTGATAAAACGTTTGGTGATGTTGTGTCTTCTAAGCTGGTAAACTATGGCTCAGAATGGTCAAACATGAATTTGGCCGATGCACAAGATGCTTATTACAATCCAGAAAAAGCTAAAGCAAAGTTTGCTCAAGCTAAAGCAGAACTGCAAGCAAAGGGTGTTCAGTTTCCTATCCACTTAGATGTACCAGCTGATCAGACAAGTAAAATTGGTGTTCAATGGGAAAGTTCCATGAAACAATCTGTTGAGTCTGTCTTAGGCACAGAAAATGTTGTCATTGATATTCAACAAATGAGTTCAGATGAATTAAATAATATCAGTTATTTTGCTAATACAGCTGCTCAAAAAGACTACGATCTGTATAATGGTGGTTGGTCTGGTGACTATCAAGACCCATCTACTTATCTAGATACTTTGAATACAAAAAATGGTGGTAGTTTACAAAACTTTGGTCTGAAACCAGGTCAAGAAAATGATAAGATCAAGGCAGTTGGACTGGACACATATACAGAGATGCTAGCAGAAGCAAATGCTGAAACCAATGAAGCTACACGCTATGAAAAATATGCCGAGGCACAAGCATGGTTAATCGATAGTGGCTTGACAATGCCAAACCTCTCTCTTGGAGGAACACCATCTGTGACGAAAACAGTTCCATTTAGCCGTTCTTATTCATTAGTTGGAATCAAAGGTGCTTCAAGCAGTTATTTCAAATATGTCAAACTGCAAGACAAAATTGTAACAACAAAAGAATACGAAAGTGCTAAAAAGAAATGGCTAAAAGAAAAAGAAACCTCTAATAAAAAAGCGCAAGATGACTACGAAAATCATGTGAAATAAAACAAATGTAAGAAACTTCTATGAACGATAAGCTTCGTAGGAGTTTCTTTTTGTTGTTCCTATCTAAAGAACCTATATTGAAGAAGTCTCAAATAAGAGTTGGTTTTAGGGAGTGATTTTAAGTGCTGACAGATACATTTTTTCAAAAAAATTTCTTGACAAGGAGTTTCTATCCTGTTATACTAATAAGGTATCCAATCGCGGGGATGGCGGAATTGGCAGACGCGCAGGACTAAGGATCCTGTGACCGCTTTAGGTCGTGAGGGTTCAAGTCCCTCTCTCCGCATCAGGTAAGCTGGCTTCGGCCGGTTTTTTGTTTCATTATTTTTGAAATGTGAGGAAAGAAAAACAGTTTTATAAGAGAAAGCGCTTAAAAGATTAGGAAATGCTGGTATTTTTTCCTAAAAAGTGATAAAATAAACAATGTAAATGGGAAAACCCATAAAAATAAATAGGAGGCCTAATACTAATGGCAATCGTTTCAGCAGAAAAATTTGTCCAAGCAGCTCGTGACAATGGTTATGCAGTTGGTGGATTTAATACAAACAACCTTGAGTGGACTCAAGCTATCTTGCGTGCAGCAGAAGCTAAAAAAGCTCCAGTTCTTATCCAAACTTCTATGGGCGCTGCTAAATATATGGGCGGTTACAAAGTATGTAAACTTCTCATCGAAAACCTTGTAGAATCAATGGGAATTACTGTACCAGTTGCTATTCACCTTGACCATGGTCATTATGAAGATGCACTTGAATGTATCAAAGTTGGTTACACTTCAGTTATGTTTGATGGTTCTCATCTTCCAGTTGAAGAAAATCTTGAAAAAGCTCGCAAAGTGGTTGAATTTGCGCATGCAAATGGCGTGTCAGTAGAAGCTGAAGTTGGTACAATCGGTGGTGAAGAAGATGGTATCATCGGTGATGGTGAATTGGCTCCAATCGAAGATGCAAAAGCAATGGTTGAAACTGGAATTGACTTCCTTGCAGCAGGTATTGGGAACATTCATGGACCATACCCAGCTAACTGGAAAGGTCTTCACCTTGACCACTTGCAAAAATTGACAGAAGCTGTCCCTGGATTCCCAATCGTACTTCACGGTGGTTCAGGTATTCCTGACGACCAAATCCAAGCAGCAATTAAACTTGGTGTTGCTAAGGTAAATGTAAACACTGAATGTCAAATTGCCTTTGCAAAAGCTACTCGTAAATTCGTTGCTGAATACGAAGCAAACGAAGCAGAATACGATAAGAAGAAACTCTTTGACCCACGTAAATTCTTGAAACCAGGTTTCGAAGCAATTACAGAAGCTGTTAAAGAACGTATTGACGTATTTGGTTCAGAAGGTAAAGCTTAATCGCTTACTAAATAAACAAGAAAATCTCGCCTTGTGCGGGATTTTTGTTGATTGTTGAATACATAAAAGATAAAAATTTGTTGGCAGGAATGGGAGAGAGGAATGGCTCATATTAAAAAATCAAGAAAGAGGATTAGAAGTTAGCGATTGCAGCTGAGATTTTGGCTGATTTACCAGAGTGGTTTGGTATTCCAGATAGTACCCAAGCCTATATTGAGGCGGATGGGAAACTTCGTGTTTGGGGAGCTTATGAGGGGGATGAGCCACTTGGTTTTATTAGTTTGTCCTATTCTAGCGAAGACTGTGCAGAGATCGACTGCCTAGCTATCAAGAAAGAATATTATAAACAAGGGATTGGGTCAAAGCTGGTGAATGTTTTGGAAATGGCAGCAAGACAACAAGTTGACTATTTACAAGTCAAAACAGTGGCACCGGGTCATTATCTAACCTACGATAGAACGACTGCTTTCTATCAGGCTCAAGGTTTTAAAAAATTAGAAATCTTCCCTCAGCTGTGGGATTCACACAATCCCTACATGGTTTTAATCAAGAAAATTTCCTAAAAACTTCTTGACAAAAAAAATTGACGTGTTAGAATAAGAATGTGTTGAATGCCGATTTAGCTCAGTTGGTAGAGCAACGCACTCGTAACGCGTAGGTCGTAGGTTCAAGCCCTATAATCGGCATTATTGAAGGTCTTCATTGAATTGAAGGCTTTTTTTGTTATTTATAAAGTGTTGTTGCGTAAAAAGGTGCTAGAATCTGGTCAACTTATGAAAAAGCAAGGAAGTTATTCAGATTTCACGACCACTTGCGTCTCGAAATGAACCACTTACTGAAAACCGCTTGAATTTCACGAACCAATTGTTATAATAAAATAAAGAAAAACGAGGGGAGCGTTTATGAAAATTCGAGTTGAGCTAGATTCTAATCTGGAAGAAGCAGAAATTGTCATTAAGGCACCTCGCTTTGATGAACAGATAGAGCGCATTCAGCGTTCTCTGGAAGAAGTTGCTAAGCCGTCTATTCTTTTTTACAAAGATACGAGCGAATATTATGTTGATTTAGCAGATATTCTCTTTTTTGAGACAGAGGGAAATAAGATTTTTGCACATGCTCGAAATAATGCTTATGAAGTAAAGCTGAAATTGTATGAGCTGGAAGAATGCTTGCCACGTTATTTCTGTCGTATTTCTAAGTCAACAATTACGAATATTAAAGCAATTTATTCGTTGGAAAAGTCTTTTTCAGGGACCAGCAGCATTCGCTTTTATGATACCCATAAGCAAGTGCATGTGTCTCGGCATTATTTTCAATTCTTAAAAGAAAAATTAAGTGAAATGAGGTAAATATTATGAGAAAAACATTGTTTGGAGTGGGGCTTTTGGTATTGGCAGGCTGGGTGCTGCTACAAGGAAATTTTGGTATTCCAGTTATGGATTTTAATTTTTGGCCGATGCTCGTTGTACTGGGCTTTGCTTACTTTGCGATTGAAAATTTTTGGAGAGGAAATTTATCTGGTGGGGTTATTTTAGCCATTATTTCCTTAATCGTTGCAAATAGTAGCTATCACTTTTTGCCAATCTCATCTGGAACGATTTTTTTAGCAGGGATTCTGGCTTCTATTGGTATTGGCTTAATTTTCAAACCAAAACGAATTTGGGGTGTTTATCGTGGTTCAAATGCTCATCGCATTATAAATGGGGATATTAATTTTGGAAGTGGTACGCGCTACATCAATTCGGAAGATTTTACCTATGAAACGCTAGATTGTACCTTTGGTAATGCCACAGTTTATTTTGACAATGCCACGATAAAAGGCGATTCCGCTACCTTTGATGTTGATATATCTTTTGGGAATGCAACGTTATATGTGCCTAGTAATTGGCGTGTGGAGTTGGATGTAGACAATGCTTTCGGCACAGTTACCAATCCCCGTAACATCAATGAGAAAGACAAGACCCTCTATGTAAAGGGAGATGTATCTTTCGGTCGTTTGGGAATTATCTATATTTAAGACTGATGGATTGGGCTGCCTTGGCTAAATTTTGAAATATAGAGAAAATAGTCTTGCAAAATCTTAAAAATTGTGATAAAATTTTACGGTATGTGGTATAAAGCCCGTGAAACTAATCAGGAGGACAAGTATAAATGGCAAAAGTATGTTACTTTACAGGTCGTAAAACTGTATCAGGAAACAACCGCTCTCACGCAATGAACCAAACAAAACGTACTGTGAAACCAAATCTTCAAAAGGTGACAATCTTAGTTGATGGTAAACCTAAGAAAGTTTGGGCTTCAGCACGTGCCCTTAAATCAGGCAAAGTTGAACGCGTTTAATTTATGAAGAATCGGACCTCTGGGGTCCTTTTTCTTTTTGTACAAGAAAATAGATTTTTTACGACAAGGAACCCCCAACATTGACTGAATACTTTCTAATTATGTACTCTCTCTTTTACAGTCTGCGTAAAATATGGTAAAATAAACTATAAAATACTTTTGAGGTAGAAACTATGACTGTAAAAATCAATACAAAAGATGGTCAAATCGAACTGACAGATGATGTCATTGCGACAATTGTTGGTGGGGCAGCAACTGAAATTTTTGGTGTTGTTGGAATGGCCAGTAAAAATGCCATTAAAGATAATTTCCAAGCTTTATTAGGCAAAGAAAATTATGCGAAAGGCGTTGTAGTAAAAACAACGGAAGAAGGTAGCATTGCTGTTGATGTGTATACAGTTTTGAGCTATGGTACCAAGATTAGCGAAGTGTCTAAAAATATTCAAGAGCGTGTGAAATTCAGTCTTGAAAATCAGCTTGGAATTACTGCTGAAACAGTAAATGTCTATATCCAAAATATTAAAGTTGTAGGAGAATAATCGTGTCAAATATTACTACTAGTTTATTTCAAGAAATGGTGCAGTCTGCATCTACTCGTTTGAATAAACAGGCTGAATATGTCAATTCTTTAAATGTTTTTCCTGTGCCAGACGGTGACACAGGTACCAATATGGGAATGACCATTGAAAATGGTGCAAAGGAAGTTGCGGACAAATCTGCTTCTACTGTTGGTGAAGTGGCTGGAATTTTTGCAAAAGGTCTCTTAATGGGTGCGCGTGGGAATTCGGGTGTTATCACGTCTCAGCTTTTCCGTGGCTTCTCTCAAAGTGTGAAAGAGAAGGAAGAATTAACAGGACAAGATTTAGCCCTTGCTTTTCAATCTGGAGTAGAAGTAGCCTACAAAGCTGTGATGAAACCGGTTGAAGGAACGATTTTGACTGTTTCTCGCGGAGCTGCAATTGGTGCCAAGAAAAAAGCAGAAGAAACAGATGATGCTGTTGAAGTCATGAAAGCAGCTCTTGAGAGTGCTAAGGTGGCTCTTGCTAAAACACCTGACATGCTTCCGGTCTTAAAAGAAGTTGGTGTTGTGGACTCTGGTGGTCAAGGTTTGGTGTTCATCTATGAAGGCTTTTTGGCAGCGTTGACAGGCGAATATATTGCGTCTGAAGAATTTCAAGCAACGCCTGCAACTATGACAGAAATGATCAATGCAGAACACCATAAGTCAGTAGCTAGTCATGTGGCAACAGAAGACATCAAATATGGTTATTGTACGGAAATCATGGTAGCCTTGAAAAAAGGTCCAACGTATGTTAAAGAATTTGACTATGATGAATTTCGCAACTACTTGAATGAACTGGGCGACTCACTTCTTGTCGTAAATGATGATGAAATCGTAAAAGTTCATGTTCACACGGAAGATCCAGGTTTGGTCATGCAAGAAGGCTTGAAATACGGAAGTCTTGTCAAGGTCAAAGTAGATAATATGCGCAATCAACACGAAGCGCAGGTTGAAAAAGAAGAGCGTGAAAATAGCCAGCCAACAGAAGAAAAAGAATATGCAATCATTGCTGTCGTTGCAGGAGAAGGATTGTCAGACATCTTTAAAGCGCAAGGTGTGGACTACATCATCTCTGGCGGGCAAACGATGAATCCTTCAACAGAAGATTTCATCAAGGCAGTTGAATATGTGAATGCTCGTCATATCATTATCCTGCCAAACAACAAGAATATCTTCATGGCGGCGCAATCAGCGGCTGAAGTGATTGAACAATCTGCTGCAGTGATTGAAACAAGAACAATTCCGCAAGGTTTGACTAGCTTGTTAGCTTTTGACCCAAGCAAATCCATTGAGGAAAATCATGATCGGATGACTGCTGCACTTGCAGATGTTGTCAGTGGTAGTGTGACGACAGCTGTCCGTGATACAACGATTGACGGTCTTGAAATTCATGAAAATGATAATTTAGGTATGGTAGACGGAAAAATTGTTGTTTCCAATCCGGATATGCTGACGACATTGAATGAAACGTTCAGTAACATGTTAGATGCAGATAGTGAAATTGTGACGATTTACATTGGTGAAGATGGAAGTGAAGACTTGGCCAATGAATTAGCGCAAGACATTACTGAAAAATTTGAAGATGTAGAAGTAGAAATTCACAATGGCGGACAGCCAGTTTATCCATATCTCTTTAGTGTTGAATAAATAGAATAACTGATGAAAAGGACGACTTGAGAGAGTCGTCTTTTTTATGACATTTGTCATGTTAAGCGATGACAAAATCATCTAGTAGCGATAAAAGAGTTGAGCTATAATGAAAGCAACAAGAGGAAATGAAGAGGTAGAAACCAAGTCTACAACCTGTTTTATTCTTCTTGCTGCAAGTAACTCTGTGGTAATTCAATCGTTGACCAGAAACTTTCCTGAGCCAATTGCTAGGAGTTCTGCATGGGTTGTATTTCCACCAAAGAAATAATGAGGAGAAAAAGATGAAGCTGATTGAGGTGAACCATTTATCTAAAAAGATTCATGGAAAAGATATTTTGAAGGATATTTCTTTTACGATTAACGATGGAGAATGTGTAGCGTTGATTGGTCCGAATGGAGCTGGGAAAACGACTCTCATGGATTGTTTGCTAGGGGATAAATTTCTTACGAGTGGACAGGCTAGTGTTCGAGGATTAAAGCCAACAGATGAGCAATTACAGCAGATGGTTGCTATTTTGCTACAAGAAAATACAGTAGTGGAAGATCTGAAAGTGAAAGAACTATTGAACTTTTTTCAAAATATTTACCCAAACAGTCTAACCAATCAGGAAATTGATGCTCTTTTAAAATTTACGGATAAGCAAAAAGAACAGTTGGCTTCTAAATTATCAGGTGGTCAAAAACGCTTATTTTCCTTTATTTTAGCTCTTATTGGTCGTCCGAAGATACTTTTTTTAGATGAACCAACTTCTGCTATGGATACGTCAACTCGCCAGCATTTTTGGGAAATTGTGGATGAATTGAAGAAAAAGGGTGTGACTATTATTTATTCTTCTCACTATATTGAGGAAGTGGAGCATACAGCAGATCGTATTTTGGTTTTGCATAAGGGCGAATTGATTCGTGATACGACGCCTTATGCCATGCGCAGCGAAGAACAAGAAAAACACTTTACTATTCCGCTTTCTTACCAAACTATTTTGGAAGGGTTATCTGAAGTGACCGAAGTTGAAATCAAGCAAAATGCTCTGTCCTTTGCAACTAGAAAGGCTGGTCAAGTGTGGCAAGTCTTGGTAGATAATGGCTGTACGATTGAGGAAGTAGAAGTACGCAACCGGACACTATTAGATAGTATTTTTGAGACAACGCAAGAGTAAAAGGAGATGTATCATGAAAAATATGACCAGTTTAATGAAGGTTGAATTGATTTTAATGAAGCGGCAGGCCGCTTATTACCTCTTGTCTATTGGTTTGCCTAGTGTCTTTTATCTGATTTTTTCAGGCGTGATGTCAAGCGACACACCAACCAGTGTACTTCGACTATATCTCTTTTCAATGACGGTTTTCAGTATCATGTCTAGTGCTTTCTTTAGTATTCCCAGCTCCTTGCAATCTGATAAAACCAATAATTGGCAAAAAATGATTCAGCACTCACCTGTTTCTATGGTAGAATATTATATATCCAAACTTTTCAGTGCCTTACTGACTTTCCTTCTTTCCATAGTCGTTGTTTTTTCTGTTGGGCATTTTGTTCGTGGAGTCAGTCTTCCTACAATGGATTGGTTAATCATCGCCCTAATTATCCTGTTCGGAAGTTTGGTTTTCATCGCCATGGGAGTATTAGTGAGTTTGCTTCCCAGCGCTCAGCTTATGTCTGTTGTGGGGAATATTGCCTATATGGCTTTGGCAGTCCTAGGTGGTCTTTGGTTTCCTTTGAGCATGTTCCCAGCCTGGCTTCGCTCTATCGGTAAATTGATGCCTAGTTATCAACTCATGCAGGTTGTATCTTCTTATTTGGAACATCGTGAGTTTAATGCCATTGCAGCACTGATTGTTCTGGTTTACACAGTTGGTGTCAGTCTGGTGGTTCTTCAACTTAAAAAACGGATTGAGGTAAAATAAATTTATGTGGAAAAAACTAAAAAATATTCACTATATGTTTCATATTGCTTTAGTTTTTATTGTCTTTCCAATAGCGGGTGTCATCGGTGGGGACTACTCGCTTTTGCTCTTGTTGTGGACAGTATTTTTTATCGGAGCTTATTACAATCTTCTACTCGATAATCATCCGTTTCATCAGTGGCTGTCTTGGTGGATAATGATTGCCTACATTTTTTATAGTTCTATTTGGCTAAATCCAAGTTTTGTTTGGTACATCTTTTATCTATCAAACCTACTAATCTATCACTTTAATGAAATTCCATTTAAATCTTGGCGCTTTTGGACCTTTTTTACCTTACAGCCAATCATTCTGTTTTCTATTTTTCTGAAAAATCCGAGTGATTTATCCTATCTGATATTTTTGATTGCGACCTTTTTATTTGCTGATTTATTGACCTTCGGATTGTATCGCATGCAGGTGGCTGAATTGCTTCAGGAGGAAAAAAGAAAGCAGAATGCTCAACTCAATCTGTTCCTAGCTGAAAATGAGCGCAATCGTATTGGACGAGACCTACATGATAGTCTAGGGCATACATTTGCTATGCTCAGTGTCAAGACAGAATTAGCACAACAGTTTCTTCAAATGAAATCCTATGAGAAAGCTGGTAAAGAATTGCAGGAAGTGCATGAAATTAGCAAGCAGTCTATGGCAGATGTGCGACGGATTATTGATAATCTAAAAACACGAACCTTGGATGAGGAGTTAGTGACTATTCAGGCTATGCTGGAAATGAGTGGGATTCAGGTACAAGTACAGCATCAACTCAATATTGCTAGTATCGCACCAAATATTCAATCAAGTTTAAGTATGGTTTTACTAGAATTAGCAACGAATATCATCAAGCATGCTCAGGCAAGCAGTTGCCAAATTCATTTGTATTCTGAAAAAAATCGGTTAATTACAGATGTTGAGGATAATGGGAAAGGTTTCAAAATTGTCACAGGAAAAGAGTTGCATTCCATTCGGGAGCGTGTGGAAGCATTGTCTGGGCAAGTAGAGATTTTAAGTTATAAACAGCCAACTATGATTCGAGTAAACTTATCAATGGAGGGATACAAATGAAATTGTTAGTAGCTGAAGATCAAAGCATGCTACGGGATGCTTTGTGCCAATTGCTAGAAATGCAATCAGATGTGGAAACAGTTCATCAGGCTTCTAATGGGCAGGAGGCAATGGCCTTGCTGCAATCTCAAAAGATAGATGTAGCTATTTTAGATGTGGAAATGCCTAAGCAAACAGGGCTGGATGTGTTGGAATGGGTCAAGGTGCAGCAGTCAACCGTCAAAGTCGTTATTGTCACCACATTTAAACGTCCTGGTTACTTTGAGCGAGCGGTCAAAGCAGATGTAGATGCCTATGTTTTAAAGGAACGCAGTATTGCTGACCTCATGAAAACAATTCATACAGTATTAAAAGGGCAAAAAGAATATTCTCCTGAACTAATGGAAGCCATGATGACGAGTAAAAATCCCTTGTCCAATCAGGAAATTTTGGTTTTGCAAGCAGCAGCAAGAGGTCTGTCTAGTAAAGAAATTGCTCAAAAGCTTTATCTATCAAATGGTACTATCCGCAATTACATGTCAAGCATTCTAACGAAATTAACAGCGGAAAATCGATTAGAAGCAGTTCGAATTGCGCAAGAAAATGGCTGGATTTAGTAAAGAGATTTAAAAAAACTTAAGCAAACTTATGGAGTGTTGCAACTATCGTTTCTGTTTGATAAACTCTTATAAGTGTGCTATAATCTTGGAAAAAGAAGATAGGAGTTTCATATCATGTTATTTTTAGTAGTACCAATTGTTGTTGTCGTACTTATTCTCATTCTTTTTAGTTCCTTATATGTTGTTCGTCAACAGTCTGTCGCGATTATAGAACGTTTTGGGAAATATCAAAAACTCAGTAATAGCGGGATTCATTTGCGTTTGCCGTTTGGTATTGACCATATCGCAGCGCGTGTACAATTGCGCCTCTTGCAAAGTGAGATTGTGGTTGAAACTAAGACACAAGACAATGTATTTGTCATGATGAACGTTGCGACACAATACCGTGTCAATGAAAATAACGTAACAGATGCTTACTATAAATTGATTCGCCCAGAAGCTCAAATCAAGTCTTATATTGAAGATGCATTGCGTTCATCTGTTCCTAAATTGACCTTGGATGAATTGTTTGAAAAGAAAGATGAAATTGCGCTTGAAGTCCAAAAGCAAGTGGCAGAAGAAATGTCTACTTACGGTTATATCATCGTAAAAACCTTGATTACTAAAGTTGAGCCAGATGCAGAAGTCAAGCAATCAATGAATGAAATCAACGCTGCCCAACGGAAACGTGTTGCTGCGCAAGAATTAGCTGAAGCTGACAAGATTAAAATTGTGACAGCCGCGGAAGCAGAAGCTGAAAAAGATCGCCTTCATGGGGTTGGTATCGCCGAACAACGGAAAGCAATTGTAGATGGATTGGCAGACTCAATTAAGGAATTAAAAGGTGCGAATGTTGAATTGAAGGAAGAACAAATCATGTCCATTCTTTTAACCAACCAATACCTTGACACGTTGAATAATTTTGCAGACAATAAGGGAAATAATACAATTTTCTTACCAGCAAATCCTGACGGAGTGGAAAGTATTCGAACACAAATATTATCTGCACTCAAAGCTAAATAAAGAATATTCTGAATTGTTTTATTCATCAAAATAGACAGCCTTTTCCATTGACAAAACAAACAAAAACCTTTACAATATTTAGTTAGAAATAATAAAATAGGAGAAGGAAATGGCTAAATCTAACTTTGAAAAAGTAGAATCAGTTGTTAGCTGGGTTCGTGATAAAAAAATCACGGGTTATCGCATCAGTAAAGAAACGAACGCTCGTGAAATGTCTATCATTGCCCTTGCTCAAGGCCGTGCTAAAGTGAAAAATATTTCATTTGAAACCGCTCTTGGATTGATTGATTTTTACGATAAAAACCACGAAAAGTTTGAAAACCAATCGTTGTATTTTTAGCAGGCTATCAGCCTGCTTTTTTTGTTTGCAATTGTAAAATAGTATGATTTTATATGGAAATAACAAATAATTATAAAGCAGAAAGTTTATTTATTCGTTACCTATCTAATTTTTTAAAATGAATATTTTTACAGAAAAATGATAAACCGCTTTCTACAATACAATCTATTTTAAAAAATATTCTTAAAAATTAGAGTTTTATTTTTAACAAGAAAATGTTCTAATGAATGTGTATTCAAACATTCTGTTTTGTTTGAATAAAAATTAGTTTTTCAATTGACTTCTTAAAGATTTTGAAGAGAAAATAAAGACGAGACTGGGACAAAAGTCCTTAACCTCGTCAGATTTTTATGAGTTTCTTGCAAGTCTCAGTGGTGAGTGGGTTCTATGCGGTTGATAAATCAACCTTTACAGCCCTACTCAACTGTGCGGGGGTGGGACGACAAAATCAAATTTCTTCGAAATTACCGATTTTTGTCCCACTCCCGTCGGTTGTGGATTATCGTAAGTAACGTTGTAAAAATTCTTTTGTGCGTTCTTTCTTAGGGTGAGTAAAAATGTCTTCAGGCCTGCCTTCTTCAGCAATGATGCCTTTGTCCATGAAAATGACACGATTGGAGACATCACGCGCAAACTCCATCTCGTGCGTGACAACAATCATGGTTAAGCCCTCTTGAGCAAGGTCTTTCATTATTCTCAGCACTTCGCCGACCATTTCAGGGTCAAGCGCTGAGGTTGGCTCGTCAAATAAAATGGCATCTGGGTTCATGGATAAGGCGCGTGCAATAGCAACCCGTTGCTTTTGTCCTCCAGAGAGTTGTTTTGGTTTGGCTTGCCAGTAAGGTTGCCCCATGCCAACTTTTTCAAGATTTTCTTTGGCGATTTTTTCGGCCTCTGCTCGTTCTCGCTTGAGAACAGTTGTTTGTGCGACAATGGTATTTTCAAGAACATTAAGGTTTTCAAAAAGGTTAAAGCTTTGGAACACCATACCGAGTTTTTCACGGTAATGAATGAGGTTATAGTTTTCTTCTAGTACATTTTCACCACGATAAAGGATTTCTCCGCCACTTGGCTCTTCAAGGAGATTGATAGAGCGTAAGAAAGTAGATTTTCCACTACCAGAGCTTCCGATGATAGAGATGACTTCTCCGGAGTGGACGGTAAGGGAAATATCTTTTAAGACTTCATTTTGTCCGTAGGATTTTTTAAGATGCTTGATTTCTAAAATGGTATCACTCATGCCTTTACTCCTTTCGTTTGCATTTGATTAGCGCCCGTTGTGTAATCATCTGTGTCAAAACGCCGTTCTACATAGCGGAGAATGCGTGTTACCGTAAATGTTAGGACAAAGTAGATCACGGCAATAATCGTAAAGGTTTGGAAATATTGGTAAGTTTGGGTGGCAATCGTATTTCCTGAGAAATAAAGTTCAACAACGGAGATAACATTCAGTACAGAAGTATCTTTAATGTTTATGACAAATTCATTCCCTGTAGCAGGTAGAATATTGCGTACGACTTGTGGAAGAACAACTTTGCGCATGGTTTGGTTATGTGTCATTCCCAGAGCAGTTGCGGCTTCAAATTGCCCCTTATCAACAGCAAAGATTCCTCCGCGGACAATTTCACTCATATAAGCACCCGTGTTAATGGAAACGATAAAGATGGCTGCGATTGTACGATCAATGGAAACTCCAAATGCCTGTGCTGTTCCGTAGTAAATAACCATAGATTGAACAATCATAGGTGTTCCACGGAAAATTTCGATGTAGACATTCAGGAACCAACCGAATAAAGTTTGTAAAAGAGCGAGAGCTTTATTTTTGGCTGTAGGAGCGGTGCGGTAAACACCGATTAAGAGACCAATGATGAGCCCTGCAATTGTACCAGTAATGGAAATGAGAAGGGTTAAGCCAGCTCCGCGCAGAAATTGGGGCCAGTTGTCTTTCAGAATCTTTGTCACTTGTCCAAAGAAAGTAGTTTTATCTTTGCTGGTGTCAGTTTCAACAGGTTGGTTTTGAATCATCTTGTCCATTAAAGCGACTTGGTCTTTGGTACTGATTTTAGCGATAGCAGCATTGACTTGTTCTAGACGATTGTCGTTTTTGCGCATTCCGATTGCAATCGTAGCATCCTCTTCATTAACTTCAAAACCTTTTTTGAACTGAATCATTTTAAATTTTGAATTAGCGGATTCTGCTGTGAGGGCTTCGGGACGTTCAGAAATGTAGCCGTCTATCACTCCTGACTCAAGTGCTTGGCGCATTTGAGCGAAGTCGCCCATTGCAGTTTCTTGCTTAGCGCCTGTCAGTTGGGAAATCAAATTGTAGAGGTAGACACCTTGTTGAGAAGTGATTTTTGCTCCTTTGAAGTCCTTCAACGTTTTTGCATTGGCATAGGATCCGTCTTTGTTGACTAGTACCACAGGCTCACTGGTGTAGTAGCTATTGGAAAATGCGATTTCTTTTTTTCGCTCAGCAGTTGGACTCATTCCAGCGATAATCATATCTAATTTACCTGATGTCAATGCAGGGATCAATCCATTCCAAGAAGTTTTGACTACTAACGGTTTTTTGCCCAATGCTTTTGCGACTTGTTTGGCGATTTGGACGTCATAACCATTGGCATATTGGTTGGTGCCTTCGATTTTGACGGCACCATTTTTATCGTCATCTTGCGTCCAGTTGAACGGTGCATAAGCCGCTTCCATTCCGATTCGCAAGTATTCATCGGCTTGAGCTCTATTTGCAAATCCGAAACTAAGCAGCAGAAGTGCAAATAGAGATAAGAATAATTTCTTCATATTTTCTCCTCATCTAAAAATAGCTTCCTTTCATTGTACCGAAAAATGACATGCTTTTCAATATTGGGGAAACCCTTACTTAAAAAAATGGTATAATAAAGGCAATCAGTATAAGGAGATTACTAGATGAAAAAGTTTTTTTGGAGTATCATAATTTTTTTCTCATGTTTGTTCTTCAGTCAACGAGTCTTGGCGGTGAGTTATGATATTGAATCCTATAAAGGCAATTTACAGATTCATTCTGATAATACAGCGACATTTGTTGAAACAGTCACTTACCATTTCTCAAGCGGCTACAGAGGACAAATCATTACTTTGGGGACATCTGGTAAAGTTCCTCTGGGCTTTGATGTGGAAGGAAAGCCGACGATTCTAGCTTTAAGAAATGGACAACCAAAAACGGATATTACTGCTGTTCAGGAATACATTGCGGGTGGTTATAAATATAAAATTTATAATGCTGGTAATAAAGGGGATCGTGTGACTATTGCGGTTACGTGGAAACTGAAAAATATGCTGTTTGTCCACACTGACATCGTGGAGTTGCACTGGATTCCGATTAGTAACTGGGATAAGAAGTTAAACAATGTGGAGTTTCGGATTTCAGTTCCAAAAAGTTCTCAGCAGACCGAATTGTATGCTCATACAGGTTATTTTATGAAGCCAGCTCAGGTGACGCATTCTGGGAATACTTACCTTATTCATGCGGGCAATATTCGTAAAGGAAAAAAACTAGAATTTCATGCTTATTGGGATCGGTCATTAATGACGGTTCCTGAAAATAGCTTGGCTATCACAAATCAGAATCGATTGCAAGGATTTTGGCAAGTCGAAAGAGAAGCTGCTCAGAAAACAAAAAGATATCAGAGATTGATGGACTGGGGTTTACCACTTGCTTTTGTGCTAGTTGGTCTGATTAGCCTAGCATTTTATGGTTTCTTTCAATTCACTATAAAACCCCGTGTAACGTTTCCTAAGCGTGCTCGTCTATACGAAATACCGCAAGATTTACCACCAATGGTCATTGCTTCCAATGTTTATTCGGTAGATTTGACAGAATTGGATCCAACGGAGAAACAAGCAACGTCTTTGAAATTTGAAAATCTTGTACAAGCTACTTTGCTAGATTTGATTGACAGAGGGAATCTTATTTTTACAGACGATACGAAGCAACCAAGGCTGCAAAGAGTGACGGATAAAGGTTTATCCGGTTTTGAAAAAGAATTTTTAAAAATGGCTATGGGCAACAACCAGCAGCTTCTTGTAAAAGAGCTATTTTCAGACTTTAAAATTGATAAGAAAGTGTATAACAGAGGTGAGGAAGCTGTCCGTAAAGCGGGAAACAGGGTAAAAAATCTCTTAAAATGTTATTTGAAGAATATTACAGAAAATGTGCATGAGATTATTGAGCGGGAGCAATTGCCAAATAATTATCGCCCTGTTGCTAAAAAGGAGCTCTTGTGTTTATATCTTTCAATGCTCCTTATGAATCTTATTGTGTTTGCTTCTCTTGGCATCTTAGCTTGGATTTTCTTAGAGTATGGACTCGTATTTTATCAATTTGTAGTTAGCTTCTTCATTGCTGGCGGATTTTTGTATTACGTCTGGAGAAAATGCAAAATGGTGAAACGTGATGGAGTCCTAAATGAAGAAGGTGCTGAAAACTATTATTATTGGAAGAGTTTTGCCAATATGCTGCGTGATATTGCTCATTTAAAGGACACAGAAGTTGAAGGGGTCATTTTATGGAACAGATTATTGGTTTATGCTGCTATGTTTAATTGTGCAGATAAGGTGACCAAGACGATGAAACTACGAAAAATCACAATTGATAATCCGTCGATGAATGCTTTTGTTTATCAGGATATGTCGTATACCTTCCATACTAGCTCCCACGCTTTTGTTAGTTATGGCTCAGAAGCCAATTCAGCTAGTAGCTTCACTGTTTCATCAGGTGGTAGCAGCGGAGGCGGCTTCACTGGTGGAGGTGGTGGAGGTGGAGGCGGTGCTTTTTAAAAAGTGCCTCTATTCTCTCACTTGAAATTATGCTATAATGAAACAAATCAACCTTAGGAGAAGAACATGTTTATCATTGAAATTTTAAAATCCATCATCTTTGGGATTGTGGAAGGAATTACAGAGTGGTTGCCTATTTCTAGCACAGGTCACTTGATTTTGATACAGGAGTTTATCAAGTATAAAAATCAGAATGCTGCCTTTATGGAAATGTTCAATGTCGTTATCCAATTAGGAGCAATTTTAGCAGTTGTCGTGATTTATTTTGATAAATTAAATCCGTTTAAACCGGGAAAGACAGCGCGTGAAGTGCAGAAAACATGGCAATTATGGGCAAAAGTAGTGGTTGCGGCTGCACCTGCTGCTATTATTGGTTTGCCTTTAGATAGTTGGTTTGATGCTCATTTTTATAACTTCATTTCTGTTGCTTGTATGTTGATTATCTATGGTGTTGCTTTTATTTTACTGGAAAAACGTAATAACAACGTAGAACCGACAATTACCAGCTTAGATCGATTGCCTTATAAAACTGCTCTCTACATTGGGTTATTTCAAGTATTGTCACTCTTTCCTGGTACCAGTCGCTCTGGAGCAACGATTGTAGGAGGGCTTTTAAATGGTACTAGCCGTTCCGTGGTGACAGAGTTCACCTTTTTCTTAGGGATTCCTGTTATGTTTGGTGCAAGTGCTTGGAAGATTTTGAAGTTTATCATCAAAGGAAATACACTTGGATTTGGTCAGTTCTTCTTGTTGCTTGTGGCAATGGGCGTTGCATTTGGGGTTAGTCTCTATGTCATTCGCTTCTTGACAGACTATGTGAAAAAGCACGACTTCACAATCTTTGGGAAATACCGTATTGGACTTGGTGTCCTGCTTATTATTTACGGCATTTTTAAAGCCATTTTCTAAGCATACAAAAACTCAGCAGAGATTGTTGAGTTTTTTATTGATAAAAGAAGACAAAGTGATCTACACCCCAAAAATTAGACAGAAAAAATCTAACTTTTGGGGTATTTTATTATGAAATTGAGTTATGAAGATAAAGTGCAAATCTATGAACTAAAAAAACAAGGAATCAGCTTAAAGCAACTC
>NZ_JADNQV010000011.1:0-41157 GCF_015594635.1 Streptococcus sp. HF-100 | reverse complement strand
TGTACTGCCCCCAAAAAGTTAGACAAAAAATATTAGTGAAAGGATTTAGTTCTGTACTGCACAGGACTAAGTCCTTTTAGTTTTGTTTTAATCCGTTTATTGTTGTAATAAACAATATAAGTTGCAATAGCTTTCTCCAGCTCATCAAGCGATTGATAACTCTTCTCATAACCGTAGAACATCTCCGATTTGAGGATGCCAAAGAAGGACTCCATCATCCCATTGTCTGGACTATTGCCCTTGCGAGACATAGATGGGACAATTCCTTTCGCTTCTAAGAATTGATGATAAGACTGGTGCTGATACTGCCAGCCTTGGTCACTGTGGAGAATGGTTCCCTTGTAGGTTTCAGCAGGAAAATCCTTGGCTAACATTGTTCTGACCTGGTTCAAGTCAGGTGAACGTGACAAGGTAAAGGCAATGATTTCACTATTATACCCATCTAAAATAGGAGACAGGTAGAGCTTTCCATTGACGTTTGGTAAGGCAAATTCGGTTACATCTGTATAGCACTTTTCGTAAGGCCTAGAGCCTTCAAACTGACGCTGAATGAGATTCTCTGCTTTCTTACCAATCTCTCCTTGGTAGGAAGAATATTTCCGTTGACGGCGAATTCGAGCTTGTAGCCCCATCACTTGCATCAATCGCTGAACTTTCTTGTGATTGATATGAAAACCACGATTTTTCAGTTCAAGATGAATTCGACGATAACCATAGTTTCCCTTGTGCTCATCATAAATCAATTGAATTTCAGCTTTTAACTCTTGATCCTTGTCTGGTTTATCTAGCTGTTTTAGCTGGTAATAGTAAGTTGCACGAGAGAGTTTAGCGGTAGCTAGTAGGAAACTTAAGAATCCTTCCTTGACCATCTCTCTAATTGTCTCTGCTTTTCGCGCTCTAAGGCTTCGTCCCTTAAGCGTAACTCCCTCAACTTTTTTAGATAGGCATTCTCCGTTCTAAGACGCTCGTTCTCTTCTTGAAGTCGCTCTAGTTCCGTCATTTCTTCCCAAGTTTTCTTTTTCTTACGTCCCATCTTTGGTGGTCTCCCTCTTTGTTTCTCAACAATAGTATAGCCGTTTTTCTTATATTGTGCCAGCCAATTTGGGAGAGTCCCCCTGTTAGGAAGGGCAAAATCGAGAGAGACTGACAATTGAGAACGCCCTTCAAGAAGAACTTGATGAAGGATTTTTTGCTTTAGTTCAGGAGAATAATAAGTCTTCTTACCTCTCTTGACAATGTCTACTCCATGCCTATCAATTAGTCGAATCAGATATTCGATCCCTGACTGATTGAGGTTAAACTGTTTTGATAATGACTTGAGAGTTGCGCCGCTTTTTCGCAAGTAATAGATTTGAACCTTGTCTTCATAACTTAATTTCATAAAAATAACATCCCAAAAGTTAGAGTTTTCTTGTCTAACTTTTGGGGTGCAGTTCATCATTCCAGCTTTTTGCTTGCCATTCAATCAGAAAAGCATCTTACTATTATGAAATAGCACTCTACCTATCCAATCCTCCACCTGAATAAATAGAATGCCCTCATTTAAACATAAAATTACCAAAATTCGCGAACAAAATCATTTTCTAAGCGTTCACTATAAAACAATTCTGACAACGATTTGTCATCAAAAATACGTAGCAAATTTTTTAAATCATAAGCCAATTCGAGAGTGTCCAACTCTTCACGTGCCACCCACCTAACTTCACCTTCTTCTGATGAGCGGAGATGTCCTGAAAATTCATTTGTACGATAAAGAAAGACCAGATAACGAATGCCTTCTGCTGTGTACCAATGTTTCATACCAACCAGTTTAGGATGATGGATTGTTAGTCCCGTTTCTTCATAAATTTCACGCACAACTGCTTGGTGGAGGCTCTCCTTTTCTTCTATATGTCCACCAGGTAAAGCTGCTCCTGACCAAGAATACATCTTGGGGTCACGAATCTGCATGACAATGCGATTCTGATCGTCTTCAATCAGACACATATTAGTTAAAATTACTTGAGATTTACGAGCCATATTTTTCTCCTCTAAACTTTGTATCGAATAGATAAGAATTTGGGACAGGTTTCATAGTTGCTATCGCAGCCATCAACCTATCCCAATCCTTTATTTTTTAAGCTGTTTTTTCGACTTTTAGGATTTTTACATCATAACTGCCCACAGGTGTTTCAACTGTAGCAGTATCGCCTGTTTTCTTGCCAATTAGAGCTTGTCCAATAGGACTTTCATTAGAAACCTTTCCAGCAAAAGCATCTGCTCCTGCTGCACCCACAATCATATAGACTTCTTCATCCGTTTCACCAACTTCTTGAATCGTAACGGTCTTACCGATAGCAACTTCATCTTGTGCTACTGCATCACTATCTACAATTTCAGCATAGCGAATCTTGGTTTCCAGACTTGAGATTTGTCCTTCAACAAAAGCCTGTTCATCTTTGGCCGCTTCATATTCACTATTTTCTGATAAGTCACCATAAGAACGAGCAATTTTAATACGTTCTACCACTTCTGGACGGCGAACTAATTTAAGTTCTTCTAATTCTTTTTCAAGTTTTTCCTTTTCTTCAAGGGTCATGGGATAAGTTTTTTCTGCCATTATTTTTTCTTCTTTCTATTTTTAAAATAAAGAGGGAGTGGGACAGAACTTATCTTGAAAATTTTAGTTCCTAGTCTCACCCCCGCAGGATTGCTCAACAGTCTGGGAGACTGTTGAGCAATCAGTAGCTGCGTCGTTGGTTTATTATAACTATATACTTTATACTTTGAAGCTGGAAACTTTCGTCCCAGCTTCTTTTTAATATTCGCTTGCTTTGCAAGGTGCATTCTTCATCTAGTCTAAAATACACTTGTAGCAATCTTTTTAGACTTATACATCATTGCTCAGAAGTAGAACAAAATCAAGTTTTAAAAGTTACAATTTTGTCCCGCTTTTTTAATTTGAACTACTTGATTGTGTCAATTTACTATTAACATGTTCTTGAACATTTTTTTCATGTTCTTCATAGGTATTTGCGAAATAAACATTTCCTGTTTCTGTATTGGCTACGAAGTAAAGATAATCCGTTTTGGCTGGATTAACAGTCGCTTCAATAGCAGAAAGACTAGGATTGTCTACAGGACCAGGCATTAAACCGGTATTTTTATAAACATTGTAAGGCGAATCAATATTAGTATCAATCGCAGCGTCTTCTGCTAAGGTTGTCTTTTGACCAAGCTTTCCTTGAGCATACAAAATTGCAATATTGCTTTGCAAAGGCATGTTTTGATTTAAACGATTGTAAAAGACACTTGCGATGTTTTTTCGGTCTTGATCTGTTGAACCTTCTTTTTCAACCAAGGACGCAATTGTCAAAACATCGTGCACAGTCAAGTTCTTTGAGGCTAAAACATCATAATATTGCGACATGGTTTTATCCATTGCTGCTAACATTTGGTCAATGAGCGTTTCAGCAGTTATGCTGTCGGTCACATTGTAAGTAGCAGGGAAAAGATAGCCTTCTAAGCGATACTTAACACCGCTCTCTTTTTTAGCTAAATTGCCTAATAAGTTTGGATATTTTGTAGCTTCCTGAGTGATAAAATTATCATCTTGCACTTTCTTTAAAAACGTATCCGAAGACAATTTATTTTTCTTCAACTTCGCAATCGCTTTTGCAATTTGGTCAATCGTATATCCTTCTGGAATGGTCAATTTTTCCATTGAGGGATCCTGCGGAGTGTCCGTTCCACCTTGCTGTAGCTTTTTAGCAATCGTATCCAAACTCATGCTCTTTTGCAGATTGTAATAACCCGATTGGAAATCTGCATAGTTTTTAAACTTAGCATAATAGCTAAAAATCTGAGCATTTTTGATCAAACCAGCTTTTTCCAAGACCGTTCCAATTGCTTTGGTGCTCGATCCAGTCGGAATCTTAACCGTCACATACTTTGTATTTTTCGCATCAACTGGTTGTAAAGCTGATGTAACATAGCGATAAGCAAAGAAACCAGTTAAACCAATCCCTAAAAGCAGCAAAATTAAGACCGTTTTGACGATTTTTCCGGCGATTTTGTTTTGACGCTTCTTCGTGTTAATCGTTTGAGCAGTCCTATTTGAACGAGAAAGTTTCTTTGTGTCTTGCTCCGTTCCGTAAACTGCAGGTTGAACTAATTCTTTTGGAACCTTGGTTTCTTCAACAGCCTGATTGGTTGGGTAAGAAACAGGGACTTTCGTCGTATGAGTATTAAACTCTTTTTCTTCTTCCCTAGCTACTGCTTCGGCTTCTATTTGCTCAATGGTTGGAAGGGGACTTTCTAAAGGAGCTGGCTCTGGTTCGCCACTTTCTTCTTTTTGAACTTTTGGTATATCCTTTTCAGAAGCAGTTGCTTTCTCTTCTTCCTGTGCAGAAGGAAGCACAGATTGACCCAAACCTAACTTTTCCTGCAAATCATTAGATTCTTCTACAGGTTTTGGTTGTTCAGTTCCCTTTGCTTTAGCCAAGTCGCGCAGAATCTGCTCTTTAAAACTCAGCCCTTCTTTTTCTTGTGAATCTTCAGCCAAATAGTTGACCTCCTTGTTCAATATCCCTACTATTATATCTTAAAAGGTAAATAAAAGCAATAAGAGAATGCCTTTCTTTCAAGCATTCTACAGAATAATCAATTCTTTTCTCCACTATTTGGGAGTTTTCCAAAGCATATCATACCAAACTTCACCTGCATAGGTAGATTGGGATACGCCCTCGTTGATAAAACCATGTTTTTCATAGTAAGCGACCAAATAATCATGACAAGTTAAGTTGATTCCCAAACGCTGGTCGCGAATAGCAATATCCTTCATTGCATTCAACAAACTGCGACCTAATCCCATATTTTGAGCATTTTTATCAATAGATAAACTGGTCAACGAAATATAATGGTCTGTCAAATGACTATAATCTTCTACCTCAGAAGTAAAGGATTGATCTACTAAATGGCGTTCTGGACGAACAGGCCCTTCAAGGTAGCCTAAAATCTGACCGTCTCGTTCAGCTACTAAGAAACTGGTTGTTAATTTTTGGATATGGGCTTCCAAAATCTCTCGACTCAGAGCTTCTTCTGGTCCAAAGTTTTCCCATTCAATAGTCGTAATAGCATCCAAATCTGCTAAATTTGCCTGTCTAATCTTCATTTTCCCTCCTTAAAATATGGATTATCCCAAACGAATTCATGTAAAATAGCATGGCTATCTCCCCTTTCAGAAATTCCTTCATTTATGAAAGCATTCATTTCGTAGTAAGAAATCAAATCATCTGAACAAACCAGCTGAAGACCTTTCTGATTTTGTGCAACAGCTATTTCTTTGCAAGCAGCTAAAAGCAAAGTTCCCAGTCCCTGCTCTTTAAAATCTGGATGAATGGATAAGCGCTGAATCGTCATAAAATCAGAATCTTGCTGCCACTTTGACGAATTGTCTATCATTTCCTTTGTCAAATGACGTGAAAAAACGGCTGACCCTACAAGGTAGCCAGCTATTTTCTCATTTAATTCCGCTATTAAAAAGTTCGTTTGACCCTGTTCAATCCATTTTTGGATTGTTTCTGCACCAGCTGCTTCTGTGGAAAAATTCGCCTCCTCAATCGCAACGATTGCCTTCCAATCTTCCAAAGAAGCTTCTCGAAGGGTGACTTGTGGTATTAGATTACTGGACATTGCTTGTCAAATTGGATAGCAAACGTTCAAAAGAATATTCATAAGTCTGAATATCCCCAGCTCCCATGAAAACATAAACAGCATTTGGGTGTTCTAACAATGGCGAAACATTGTCAACAGTAATAATTTCTGCCTTTTTGATAATTTTTTCAGCTAAATCTTCTACTTTGACATCTCCGTGATCCACCTCACGCGCAGAACCATAGATTTGCGCCAAATAAACAGCATCGGCTTGGTTCAAGGCTTCGGCAAATTCGTCCAAAAGTGCAATGGTTCTGGTAAAAGTATGTGGTTGGAAAATCGCAACAATTTCTTTACTTGGATATTTCTGGCGAGCTGCATCCAAAGTCGCAATAATTTCAGTTGGATGATGCGCAAAATCATCAATTATTGTTGTCCCATTAACCACTTTTTCAGTAAAACGACGTTTCACACCACCAAAAGTGACTAAATGCTCCCGAACTAAATTTAAGTCAAATCCAGCTGTGTATAAGAGCCCAATGACTGCTGTTGCATTCATGATATTGTGACGACCAAAGCTAGGAATCTTAAATTCTCCTAATTCTTGCCCACGGAAAGAAACTTTAAAGCTAGAGCCTGTCGTAGAACGGAGTAAGTCATGAGCGATAAAGTCATTACCTTCCTTAAAGCCATAGTAATAAATAGGAGCGTTAGCTGTGACCCGGCGCAATTCTTTGTCTTCACCGTAAACAAATAACCCTTTGCTAACTTGCTTAGCATAATCATTAAAAGCATTGAAAACATCTTCTAAGCTGGTGAAATAATCTGGGTGGTCGAAGTCAATATTCGTGATAATTGAATATTCAGGATGATAAGGCATAAAATGACGTTCGTATTCATCTGCTTCAAATGCAAAGTATTTCGCATTTGCAGAGCCGCGCCCCGTCCCGTCACCAATCAGGTAACTGGTATCCGTAATGTTTGACAAAACGTGTGCCAACATACCCGTCGTTGATGTCTTTCCATGTGCCCCTGCCACTCCCATGCTGACAAAATCACGCATGAAAGTTCCCAGAAATTCATGGTAGCGCTTATAAGCAATTCCATTTGCATCAGCATAGGCAATTTCAATATTATTATCCGGACGAAAAGCATTTCCTGCAATGACTTCTACATCTGCTTGAAGGTTTTTTTCGTCAAAAGGCAGGATTTTAATTCCTGCTTGCTCTAAGCCACGTTGTGTAAAATAATATTTCTCCACATCGCTTCCCTGAACGTGATGTCCCATTTGATGCAGCATCAATGCTAAAGCACTCATTCCAGAGCCTTTAATCCCGATAAAATGATAGGTTTTTGTCATAATTTCTCCTTAAATGCTAAGAGCGTTAAATTGGGTGAAACCAAGTTCACACAAAAATATTTGGCTCTTGTCAACGTTCGATTATTTTTCTTCCAGCCGTGTTAAATTTAGCTCTTGCGCTATCCGACGCTCTCTTTGGCTTTGCAATTCTTTTTTGTTGTAAATTTGACTTGTCTTTAAAAAGTCATAATTATTTTTAGCTTTTTGGGGCAATTCATTTGGTTGATGTACAGAAGGCTCCGTCTTGATATCTGCCAAAATATATTGGTCCTGTTTCAAATTCCGACTGTATTTTGCCAATTCACTACCATTTTCCTTTTGGAAAAATGCTGTTGGTTGATGTGAAATAGCTGTGTTACCATTCGTAACAGCAAGATAGGAGCGCTTTTTAGCTGTAAAATCCGATGTCAAATAAGCTGCCGAACGTTTCTTTTTTAAATCCGCTCTGGCTTCTTCTCTAGCCAATTCTGCATAACTTTTTGAAGCAGACTTTTTGGCTTTGACAGATTGAACAGCTGAAGTCGCTTGGTAAGACTTTGCCTGTCCTTCTTTTACTTGACTGTCTGCAATTTTTTTTACAATTGGTTCCCATTCTAAATAATTTTTATCGACATAGTCACCATTTATATTACTGATAAAATCGCTTTCATCGTAAAGATTCATACGCGGCATTTCTGATAGCATGACTTCATCATCAGAAATCAACGGAAAAGTTTTTTCTTTCATGAGCACATTTCCTTTCAACACTTCATTATAACCTATTGGTGCTATTTTTCAAGTGTTTCTGTAGAAATTCCTAGAATTTCTCGTATTTCAGCAACGGTTAGGCTGCTACGGGATTCTGTTCCATCTAGGATAGTTGATACGAGATGACGCTTGCTTTCCTGCAACTCTTGAATTTTTTCTTCAATCGTTCCTCGCGTAATCAATCGATATACTTCTACATTTCTTTCTTGACCCATACGGTGAGCTCGACCAATTGCCTGAGACTCTACTGCTGGGTTCCACCAAAGGTCTACTAAGATAACAGTATCAGCACCAGTTAGATTCAAGCCAACACCACCAGCTTTTAAAGAGATTAAAAAAGCGTCTCCTTCCCCATTATTAAAAGCATTTGTCATTTCTTGCCGCTCTTTTGCTGGTGTAGAACCTGTAATTTTAAATGTCTCCATTTTCATCTTTTTCAATTCTTTTTCGATAATGTCTAGCATTCCTCGGAATTGAGAAAAGATTAACACACGGTGGCTTCCTGTCTGAATCTGCTCTAATAGTTCTAGCAGGCTTTCTAGTTTGCCACTATCTCCATGATAGTCCTCCATAAAGAGCGCAGGAGTATCGCAGATTTGACGTAATCGCATCAAGCCAGATAAGATTTCCATTTTGCTGCGATTAAGTTCTTCCTCTGTAGAAGTAAGCACACGCTCCTGCATTTGTTTTAGTTGCGCTAGGTAGATAGCCTTTTGACTATCTGCAAGCTCATTGCGATAAGAAACTTCGATGAGTTCTGGCAATTCTTGCAAGACATCTTCTTTCTTCCGCCGCATGACAAATGGTTTGATAAAACGAGCAACAGTTTCTGCAGGCAGTTTCAAAAAGTTCTTTTTGCTAGGTAATAATCCTGGTAAAACAATTTGAAAAATAGACCATAATTCTCCAAGATTATTTTCAATCGGTGTTCCAGAAAGAGCAAAGGTATTTTTGACCTCAAAATTTCGTAAATGATGAGCAATCTTGGTCTGTGCATTTTTCATGACCTGCGCTTCATCTAAAAAGAGATAATCGAAGTTCAATTGACTATATTCTTCAACATCTTGACGGAAAGAAGCATAGCTTGTAATCATCACCTGATGACCTTCTGCAATCAAGTTATCTCTGACTGGTTTTAATCCATAAATGACCGCTACATCCATTTCTGGTGCAAATTTCGCAAACTCATCCAGCCAATTGTAAATCAAACTAGATGGAGCCAAAATCAAAACATTGGTCTCTTTTTTTAGCTGACTACTTAAAAAGGCAATGGTTTGAAGGGTTTTTCCCAACCCCATATCATCTGCTAAAATACCACCAAATCCGTAACGATGAAGCATAGACATCCATTTGACACCCGTTTCTTGGTAATCACGCAAAGTTGCTTCCACTTTTAATGTAGGTAGCGCAAACTCCTCTGGATGCGTCAAGTCAAAGGCTAAATGGCGGAACTCCTCTGAAAAGCTAACTTTTTCTTGGTCTTTAAACAATTCAGATAGCTGATAAGCAGCAATCTTCTGCGTTTGGAAAATGCCGTCTTTTCCTTTTTTAGCTCGTAAATCCTGTAAGGTTTTGCTGACTCTTTTTGTTTCTTCGTCAAAAACGAGCACCTTGCCAGAGCGACTAATGAAATAATCATTAGCCGAAAAAAGAGCTTCTAAAGCATCATCCACTTCCACTTGGTCAATACTTGTAAAATCAAACCCGATGTCCAACAAGCCACCATTTGTCTGAACAGAAACTGCCGGTCTTTCCACTTGGTACAAGGCTGTCAGGTTTTCTGCCACAGATACCCTTCCCAAGCGTCTAAAATGAGGCAGAGTCGCCGTGAAAAAGGAGTAGATTTCTTGTGGTTGCAATGGTGGACGAGTGCTTGTGAAATCTGCTTCAAAACCAGCAGACAGAGCTTGTTGAAAAACCCTTTGTTCTAACTGAAAATCGCTGGCAAATGGCAGTTCTTCCAACTTAAAACGAGTATCCACAACACGATTTCCATAATCAAACTGGATTTTGAGATGAATTTCCTGAGTATCCAATAACTCGAAATCAAACAGCGGAGTGAACGTATGAATCACCAGACTTTCCGGTGCGTGAATAGAGCCGACTTTGCCAAATTCTAATAGTCCTGAAGCTAGTTTTGCTTGATCGCTTGTATCAAATTGAAGGCGTTTTTTGCGATCGGTATCCACAGGCAATTCTCGAATCACCTGAATCATCCGCTTTTGTTGCTCCGTCAGTTGATAGAAATGATCCCCATAAAAAATAAAGTCACCACCATACAAGATTTTATAATTTTGCTCTGTAATGGTGAGTTCAAAATAATCCAAATTTTCCTCTACTGTAAAATCATAGATGCCTACTTCAGCATGCAAATCTTGGAAAAAGATTTTGTCATAGTCATAAAGACTGTATTCTAAGCGAAAATGTGGTAAATTCATGAGTCGATTTACGCCTTCTTCAAACAGACTAGACGGAAAATAAAGATGTCTAGCTGCATTTGGAAAGATAAAAGAAGTATCTTGATCTTGCTGATAAGAAACAAGTCCTCGTAAAAACTGGATCACCTCTTGACTAGCTTCATCAAAAGCAGCCAATTGCATTTTTTCATAATAGTGCTTACCGATTTGATAATAATCGCTTTTTTCAACAATCTTTAAAAAAGCACGAATATCTCGAATAACATAGGAGCGTTCATCTGGCAAACGACTGATGCGCAAGGTCCACAAAAATTGTCCTGTATAATCATCTTCTTGCCCAACAGCAGCCAGTTCATAGCGAACGGCTACATCTTCTGTCTGGAGGATTTTATCCAAGAAGAGACTGCCAAATGAGACCTTCGTTTGAGTTTCTTCTGAAGTTGTCTGCTCCTCTTCTAGATTTGCCAAAACGACTTTCCCTTCAGGATCATTTTTTAGAAAATATTCTAAGCCTGCTAGATGAGCACAGTATTTCTTTTTTTGAAAAAAATCACAGGCGCAAAAAATGGCTTCATCATCCAAGCTATATCGCAGATTGTGATTTTCCACTCGGCTGTAAATCATCTGATCTTTCACTTTGAGAATTTCAATTTTCCCTGCTTCGTAAAGAGCAATTCCTTCCGTCCGAATCTTCCCAGGAATCAATTTTGCCATAAGTACCACCTTTATTTTATCTATTCATTATACCATATTTTCAGCATAAAGAAAAAAAGCAAGGTTCTCCTCGCTTTCTTTTAGAAAATGTCCTCGTTGAGCTTTTTATAGCATTTAGTGCGTGCAATCAACACTTTCATAAAACCGACTAGCAATATTGTATTTCCTATTACTAAGAATACTAAAAGGAGCCAAATTCCCAGTAAAAGTATAGAGAATTTTGTTATCATCAACCAAATGACGCCCAATGTTATAGCAGCCAAGAAAAGATGTGCAATTCCTACAACTATCAAACTAAAAAGTGATAACCAATAGCGAAAACCAAACGGTTTGTACTTTCTATCATCATAATGAATATTCACATAAGCTGCACTTGCAATTCCAATGAGCATCACTTTAGCAATATTTATCCAATTCATATTTCTTTCTCACATAAGTACGTTAGACTAGTTATCTTGTACTGTACCACTTCTACTATTTTTATGTTCAGCCTTGTTTAGTTAGTTCCGCCCTACTTCCGCTTTCTGGCAATGAGATGAATTGGTGTTCCTTCAAATACGAAAGCTTTGCGGATTTGGTTTTCTAGGAAGCGCATATAAGAAAAGTGCATGAGCTCTTCTTCATTGACGAAAATAACAAAGGTTGGCGGTTTGGTCGCAACTTGTGTCGCATAGAAGATTTTCAGCCGTTTACCTTTGTCGGTCGGTGTCGGATTAATCGCAATGGCATCCATGATGACGTCGTTGAGAACAGCTGACGGAATGCGAGTATTTTGACTTTGACTAATTCTCTTAATCATGCCTGGCAATTGATGCAAACGTTGCTTAGTCAGAGCTGATACAAAGACAATCGGTGCATAAGAGAGATACTGAAATTGGTCGCGAATATCGGCTTCCCAATTTTGCATGGTCTTGTTATCTTTTTCCAGCGTATCCCACTTGTTAACAACGATAACAATTCCTTTACCTGCTTCATGAGCAAAACCAGCAATCCGCTTATCATACTCGCGAATGCCCTCTTCAGCATTGAGCACCATAAGCACCACATCAGATCGGTCAATCGCTCGCATAGCTCGCATAACAGAATACTTCTCTGTATTTTCATAGACCTTGCCTGACTTGCGCATACCTGCTGTATCAATCATGGTAAATTCTTGTCCCTCATTGTCCGTAAAGACCGTGTCAATCGCATCACGAGTAGTTCCAGCCACAGGACTAGCAATCACACGGTCTTCTCCTAAAATCGCATTGATTAAGCTAGACTTGCCGACATTGGGACGACCGATGAGGCTGAATTTAATCATGTCTGGATTTTCAACGGCTTCTTCATTAGGGAGATTTTCAACAATGGCATCTAAAATATCCCCCGTTCCAATCCCATGAACAGAAGAAACGGGATAAGGGTCACCCAAACCAAGCGCATAAAAATCAAAAATTTCACTACGCATCTCTGGGTTATCTACTTTATTAACCGCTAGAATAATCGGCTTGTGGGTCTTGTAGAGCATACGAGCCACATATTCATCCGCATCTGTAATACCTTCTTTTCCAGACACCACAAAAACGATGACATCCGCTTCCTCCATAGCAATCTCTGCTTGGTGCTTGATTTGCTCCATAAAAGGCGCATCTACATCATCAATCCCGCCTGTATCAATCATGCTAAACTTGCGATTCAGCCACTCAGCCGTTGCATAAATACGGTCTCTGGTCACTCCTTCAACATCCTCAACAATCGAAATCCGCTCCCCGGCAATCCGGTTAAAAAGTGTTGATTTGCCGACATTAGGACGGCCGACAATGGCAATAGTTGGTAGAGCCATAGTGTTCCTCTTTCTGTTCTAAGAAGCTGGGGCAAAAGCGCTCAGCTTCACTTGTTTATGTAGTTATAATTACAGGGCGCAGCGGTTTGGAGAAACTCTATTGACTTTAGGCAATTTAGAATTTCCCATGTACAATTGACTAGGCAATTAGTGCCAATCAAACACTGCTAAGTGGGGTCTAATGCGCTGATAAATCAGCTTTTATATCCCTTTTGACGTCAAGTTTTACTTGACTTTATTTCCAACCTCGGAAGGTTTCCCAAACCTTTCGAGCTGTGCGGGCAAGCCAACAAAATCGAATTGTTTCGAAATGACCGATTTTGTCTCACTCTCTTTATTTTACAATAATTTCTTGTCTTGTAATAGATTTTGACTAGCAAGATTGGGCTTTTGAGCAAATTGCTTCGCTAGTCGCTCGCTCCATGTATCAGTTGCTCGATCTCCAGCATAGTCTGCTTGAATCTGATCATAGTTCTGAATAACAGATGTGTCCTGTTCTTGATAGTTTTCTTCAAAAACGACTGTTTCATACGGCAAACGTGGTTTAACAGCATGGTGCTGATCCGGCTTTCCCAAAGCCATTCCAAAAATAGGATGCGTATAATCTGGTAAGTTAAACAGCTCTGCTATTTCCCTAGAAGCATAGCGAATCAAGCCAATGATGACCCCGCCATATCCCAGACTTTCAGCCGCCAAAAGAGTATTCTGCGCGACCAGACTAGCGTCAACAGAACTAATCAGAAGATTCTCCACTCCTTGTGAGTAAAAGGTATCCGTATGAAGTCGCACACCTTTCTCAGCTCGATTGAGGTCTCCGATAAAAAGAAGAAAAACAGATGACTGACGAATAGCCTCCTGAGGCACCAAATCAAACAAGGCTGCTTTCTTTTCTTGATTGCGAACAACAATAATCGAATAAGATTGGAAATTCTTCCAGCTAGAGGCTGCTCGACCAGCATCAATAATCGCCTTCAAATCCTCATCTGAAATCTGCTCATCTGTAAAACGACGAACAGAAGTATGCTTTTTCATCAAATCAATCGTTTCATTCATCGGCGATTTTCTCCTTCCAGACGAACTTCCTCTGCTAAGAATTTTATTCTTTCCATGACCCGACGAGCCTGCCAAGTTTCATCTCCGTTTTTGGATGTCGCAAAATGCCGTTCCAAATCCGCAAAATTAAAATTCGATGTAAAGAAAGTTGGCAAATTTTCCTGCATCCGGTGCTGTAAAATAACCTGCAAAATCTCATCTCGCATCCACGGACTTGATTGCTCCGCACCGATATCATCCAAAATCAAGACTTGCGCTACTTTTACTTCATCAATCTTTTCCTTAACCAGACCAGAAGAAATAGCATTCTTTACATCCAAAACAAAACTAGGATAATGAAGCAAGGTCGTGGAAACACTGCGTTTTTCCGACAAATCATGTGCTAAGGCTGCCATCATGTAACTTTTTCCCACGCCAAAATCACCATAAAGGTAAATCGCTTTTTTGTAGTTTGGATAATCTGCCACAAAATTCGTCAGCAACTCAAAAGCCTTATAACGACCAACATCGTCCAAATCCACTTTTGCCAAACTAGCTTCCTTGAGACTAGCCGGAAGACTAATTAAATTTAACCGTGCATTGATAGTTGCTTGTTTCTGCGCTTCGACTAGTTCTGGAGTTTCTTCATAAGAAACGTCTGCATACCCCTCATTCTTCACCAATATCGGCTTATAGCCTTTGGCAATATACGCTTTATCACCTAGCAAGAAACGGTTTCGCTCAGAAATATACTGATTAAACTTAGAAATGCTTCGTTTGATTTCAGCAGGTGTCAATCGCTCAGACTGGATAAAAGCCGCCACATCTGGATCGGCAACGATTTGTTTCACCAACTCTTCATAGTCAAATTGACGAGCTTGTTTCCTATGCGCCATCGTTTGTCCAACACTCTCCATCTAGTCACCTCCTTGGTCTAATTTCGCTAAAAGTTTTCTCTTTTGCTCCTCTAGCTCAGCCTGCTTTTCAGCACTTGTTTCATTCTTATAGTCAGGATTGCTCCAGTCGGGAACATTGCTCTTTGAAGTAGCCGTTTGATTTGCTTTTTTGCTTGGTTGTTGATTTCGTTCACGAATCCGCAAAACTGCTTCTTCTGCCGATGACACTTCCTGATATGAAAAGTCATTTGCTACTTTCAAAGCGTATTTTTCATTGAGATTAGCCGAATCCACTTTGTTAAAAGTCAACAGCAAAATCACATTGATCACTTCATCTAACAGTCCCAAATTAGCCAGTTCTTGCAAACACTGACGTTCTCCTCGTGTGATTGTCGCATGCTTGGTTTTTTTGATTTCTGCCAAAAACTGCATGGCTGACTTACTCTTAGCCTCTCGGATAATCGTTTGTTCAGCATTAGAAAATCCGCTTACAGCAGGTTTTTGATTTAATTTTTGTTTCATTCGCTTGGTCGAAATCACATGACCGACAGCCGTTTCCTTAGCCAACAAATAGGTCTCATACCAAGTCCAATTTTGTTGCTCTGAAATAGCAAAGAGTACCAGCAAATCTTCTTTTTCATTTTCAAAACGTAGGTTTTCTCGCGCCATCAATTGTTTGAAGTAATCCAATTCAAAATGATTCTGTTTTGATTGCATCTCTGCCTTTGCATCTTCCACTTGAAAAATCTCTGACAGCTTCACACCTTGCTTCTCACCCTTTGGTTGACTAGGCAACAAAGCCTCTACCGCAGCTTCACCAATCTTCTTTTCTAACAGGCGCTTGTAAACAGGATTGCTTAAAAACTCACCAGACGATAATGTGGGCTGCAAATAGACCTGAAAATGATTCTCTGCATGATAAAGCTCTACTAACTGCATAGCAGACAACATTTCTAAACTTTTTTGCAAGTCATTCATCCCCAGATTGAGATGATTCAAAATGTGCCCAAAAGTATAAGATGATTTTCCATCGTCCCAAAAAGCAAGAAAATATTGATAGATAGAAGTCGCATCAAACCCTAGAATTGGCAAATACAGACGAATCAAATTGGTACTATCCTGACTAATCAGATTATTCTTCACAAAAGAAAATTGATCATTCGGTTTCATCTATTGTTCCTTTTTCTTTTTAGCTGTTTTTGTAATCTGTTTCAAGAGGTTTTCCAGCTCGCTCACATCTTTAAAGCTACGATAAACACTAGCAAAACGAACATAAGTAATTTCATCTAAATCCGCCAACTCTTCCATAACCAAACCACCGATATACTCGCTTGCGATCTCATTTTCATTACTACTGCGCACTTTTTGCTCAATTCGGCTAACAATTGCTTCAATCTCATCACTAGAAACAGGACGTTTTTGCGCCGAACGAATGATTCCATTAAAGATCTTATCTCTTGAAAATTGTTCCCGCGTGCCATCCTTTTTAACGACAACGAGCGTCCGTTCTTCTACACGTTCATAAGTCGTAAAGCGATACTGACATTCATCACACTCACGCCGACGACGGATTGTGTTGCCATCTTCTGCTTGCCGACTGTCAATAACACTTGATTTACTACCACCACACTTAGGACAACGCATCTGCTTCCCTCCTGAATTCTTAATACTTCATTATACCATGTTTTAAGAAATAACAAAAGATAGGAACTTCCTCACGAAAACATATAATAATCCGTTATCCTATTTACTTCTCTCAAGAAATTTTATATAATAATTGTAAACGTTATCACTTTAAGGAGAATTATGATGAAAAGATTTTTTTCTGTTGCCTTTTTTAAAGACAAAAAGAATATTGCTATTCTAGCTTTAATTGTTCTTTTGTTGGTTTCCTTTTTTACCAAAGGAAACCAGCGCGAAAATGGGGAAGAATATAAAGTACAGATTCAAAAATTAACAAAAAGCAAAGAAGGAAAAAGCAGCAGAGGAAAAGAAGAAAAAGGAAGAAGAGGCGAGAAAGAAAGCGGAAAAAGCTAAGCAAGAAAAAGCAGCAAAAGAACAAGAAATAGCTAGACAAGCAGAAGAAAAACGAAAACAAGAAGAAGCTGCGGCTGCTCAAGCGCAGCAACAACAAGAGGCTGCTACAGTACAAGAAGCTCAACAGCAGGAACGAACCGTTTATGTAGCTCGTAATGGAACTGCTGAGGTTTATTGGTACAGTATAGATAATATGCCACGCAATACACGGTTTGACAGAGTAGTCACCATGACTGAAGCCGATGCTATCAATGCTGGAAAACGCCACACCTCTAAAGAATGACAATCAAAAACGGGAAGTTTTATCTTGAACTTCCCGTTTTTGATTGTTAAAATGCAACTTCTGCTTCTAACCCAAAATGGTCACTAACGACAGGTGTTGCTTTGCCGTCAAAAACAACAGCAGATTTTTTAACGTTAAAATCTTTACTCGTAAAGATATAATCAATTTTTAGAGCATCCTTGTTTCCAGCCCAGCCGGCAATATCGCCTTCAACTGTTGCTGTACCAATGACTGTAGCCGCAACAACATGACTGTCTTGCAGAGCAAGCGGACTTTTTAGAATGTGCCGATAACCCTCATAACCGACGGGATTGTTAAAATCTCCCATCAATACTAGAGGCATATCGCGCTGCAACAATTCTTTTTCTACTTGTACCCATTCTTCTTGGAAGCCTTTGTCCCACCAAGAAAGATGACAGGAAGCCACCGTTACAAGCCGTCCATCTACTTCTGTTTCCGCCAAAAGTACTTTTCTAGTGTGATAATCCGTTGGATCGTTGGCATCTGAAACCAATAACTCACTTGGTTTCAACGGCTTTAAGGATAAAATAGCGACTCCCTCATGAAACCGATCAAAACCAATATGATTATAAGCCCAAGACCAATGATAAATAAGACCTTTCTCTATCAATCTCTCCACGAGACAATGCGCAAAGTGGTCTTTATGAATCGCAATGGCGCCATCTACCGCATGATAAAATGGAGCCTGAACAACCTGTTCAGACTCCATTTCTTGATTGACTTCCTGCAGGCAAATGACATCATATTTTTCTTGAAGAATCCGCTCAGCTAGTTGATCTAGCTTTTTTTCTTGCTCATCTTCCATCCAACTATGAGTATTTAAAGTCAGGAATTTTGCCATGATTTCTCTTTTCTATTTACAATCCTACTTTAGCAACCACTGTTTTCGCTGCTACTTTGCCAAATGTTTCAACAGTGACAGATTTAATAGCTTGTGCATTTGTGAAGACAACAACTGTTGAAGTTTCACGACCTGCCGCTTTGATAGCTTCTAAATCAGCTGTCACAAGAAGATCACCTGCTGCAACTTTTTGCCCTTCTGCAACATGCACTTCAAATGGTTTACCTTCAAGACTGACCGTATCAAGTCCGATATGAACAAGCACTTCAAGACCATTATCAGTCAAGAGACCAAGAGCATGTTTTGTAGGGAAAATGCTTGTAATCGTACCTGCTACTGGTGAGTAGATATTTCCATTTTCAGGTTCAACAGCAAATCCGTCACCCATCATTTTTTGTGAAAAGACAGGATCTTTAACATCAGAGATAGCAATAACTTCACCATCAGCAACCGTTTCAATTTCTTCTGTTACACCTTTGTAGCTCACTTCTGCTGCTTGTGAAGCTGTCATTTGACTCGGAAGAGTTTCGGGAATCACTTCACCTGAGTCAAGTAAGTCTTGAATATCAGATTTCAGAACGTCCGCTTTCGGACCATAAATGGCTTGAACACCTTGGCCTTTCATCACCAAGCCCATTGCTCCTTCAGCTTTCCATTGTTCTTCTGTACCAACTTTTTCAGCATCTTTGACAGTCACACGGAGACGTGTCATACAGGCATCTACATCAACGATATTTGCGCGTCCGCCAAGAAGGTTGATAATATTTACTGCTTGAGAAGCTTCAGCTACTTTGCCACCAGCTTGAGCAGATGAATCACCATCTTCTCCATCAGCTGTTTCATAGTTACCATTACGTCCTGGAGTTGCGTAGTTAAATTTCTTAATCATGAAGTTTGCAATGAAGTACATTATCACTGCAAAGAGCACTGTTACCCAAACAAAATTAATAATATCCATACCCAAACCAGCATTGATGGCTAGTGGAGTACGAGTCAGAAATTCGATTGAACCAAATGAGTGCATACGCAAGTGAACAACGTCAGCCATTGCAAAGGCTAACCCTTGCACAACAGCATACACCAAATAAAGAGGTGTTGCAACAAACATAAACATGTATTCAATTGGTTCTGTAACACCTGTTAAGAAAGTTGCAAGTCCTGTTGCAATCATCATCCCTTTGTATTTATGTTTCTTATCATCATCTACATTTCGATAAATTGCAAAGGCAACCCCCATCAAAATACCAAATGAACCAATCATTTGCCCAACTTTAAAACGAGCTGGAGTAATACTATTTAGAAGATGTTGATATTGGTCAGCGTGTGAACCTTTTAAATTAACAAGGTCTGTTACCCAAGCCAACCATAATGGATCTTGACCAAATACAGTCGTTCCTTTAGCAGCCCCTGTCAACACTTCATATGTCCCACCTAATTGAGTATAGTTGATTGGAATTGTCAACATATGGTGAAGTCCAAATGGTAAAAGAAGACGTTCTAAAGTACCAAACAAGAATGGTGCGAGAATTGGAGCTGTCTTTTGAGAGTTAGCAATCCAAATACCAAAATTGTTGATTCCAGTTTGAACAACTGGCCAAAATACTGCAAGAATCAAAGCCACAATTGTAGAACGCAAAATAACAACGAATGGCACAAACCGTTTACCATTAAAGAATGAAAGCGCATCTGGTAATTTACGGTAATTATAATATTTGTTGTAAGCAGTTGCTCCAACAAAACCGGCAATGATACCAACAAACACCCCCATATTAAGAGCAGGAGCTTCAAGTACACTTACAAAATAATCAGCCACCTTAATGGTTCCACCAAAGACAGTTTTTACAGTAGCTCCTTGTTTTGTAAGAAGGTCTGAAGTTACTCCAAAAAAGACCCCTGTAATACGGTTAATTAAAATAAATGAAAGTCCGGCCGCAAATGCACCACCAGCACGTTCCTTTGCCCAGCTACCTCCAATAGCTAATGCAAACAAAATGTGAAGGTTTCCGATAACTCCCCAACCAATTTGCTCAAGAATACCGCCTGTTGTAACAAGAGCAGCTACGTTTGGATTGATCATTGGAATTGACTTACCAATACTGATCATCAAACCAGCCGCGGGCATTACTGCGATAACGACCATCAGAGCTTTTCCGAATTTTTGCCAAAATTCGAAACTGAATATGTTTTTGAATGTCTCTTTCATCATTCATATCTCCTTATAAAATTTTCCGCAAGCGCTTTCCGCAAACGTTTGCATTTATTTGACTCTTTAATTATATCATATATTTCTATTTTGTAAAGCGTTTTTATATAATATTTTAAAAATTTTTCCTATTTCTTGCTTACAAATTGTAATAGACTAGGGAAATACGCCCATTAGAAAAGTGCAGAAAAACGATATTTCCTGCACCTCAGAGTTATTCTTGCATAGCATAACCAACACCACGCACGGTTTTTATATAACTTTTTTGCCCCGCTATATCAATTTTACTACGAAGATAGCGAATATAAACATCGACAACATTTGTTTCAACAGCTCCTTCGTATTTCCACACGCGTTCTAACAACTGTTCACGGCTTAAAGCCTGATGACTTCCCATCAATGTTGCTAATAAATCATACTCTCTTCGAGTCAAAGCAATCACTTCTTCACCTCGATAAACTGTATGATTTTGCACATCAATCCGAAGATTCCGATAAGATGTTGGAACTTTCATCTGACTACAATGCTGGTCAATAAAATCACGCCCACGAAAAATGGCAGAAATTTTTTCAACTAAGTCCGTCACAATGAATGGTTCTACCATGTAAGCAACAGCAAAGCGTTGGATTTCCTCAGTATATTGAAGAATATTATCACGATTATCCAATACAATGATGACCGAAGCAGGCTTTATCACACTTAATTGTACGGCAAATTCTGTTCCTGTCATATCGTCAAGCATAAAATTCAACAGGAATAAATCGTATTGATTAGCTCTCGCAGACGCCAAAGCATCTTTTCCTGTTTCAAAAAGATCAACTCGATAACCTTCTTTTTGTAGCTCTAAGCCAATAAATTGCGCTAATTTTTTTTCTTTCTCAACTAATAAAATCCGCTTCGCCATAGCCTATCCTATTTTTCATCATACCAAGAATAGTGGTAAATTCCTTCTTTGTCCTTGCGCTCATACGTATGCGCACCAAAGTAATCGCGTTGCGCTTGAATTAAATTGGCTGGCAAGTTTTCTGCACGATAGCTATCAAAGTAAGCAATCGCACTAGAGAACGTTGGTACCGGCACACCTGCTTGAACAGCCAACGCCACTACATCACGAACAGCTTGTTGGTATTTGGCAGTGACGTCCATAAAATATTCGTCAAGCAGTAAGTTTGCAAGATTTGCATTGCGACTGTATGCATCTGTAATTTTTTGCAAGAAACGAGCACGAATGATACAACCAGCACGCCAAATAGAAGCAATTTCACCAAACGGAAGATTCCAATCCTGTTCTTTAGATGCTACACGCAATTGTGAGAAACCTTGTGCATAAGACATAATTTTCGAGAAGTAGAGGGCTTGACGAATTTTTTCAATCAATTCAGCCTTGTCTCCTTCAAATTTAAATGCAGCTGGTTTTGGAAGAACCTTGCTTGCAGCCACACGTTCATCTTTATAAGCAGAAATATAGCGTGCAAAGACAGACTCTGTAATGAGCGGAAGCGGCACACCAAAGTCAAGAGCTGATTGGCTCGTCCATTTACCAGTTCCTTTATTTCCAGCCGCATCCAAAATGTAATCGACAATCGGCCCATCTTGACCTTCATCATCTTTACGAGTCAAAATATCAGCAGTGATTTCAATCAGATAGCTATCCAACTCACCTTTATTCCATTCTGTAAAGATGTCAGCCATTTCTGCTGCTGAAAATCCAAGTAAGTGTTGCATTAAATCATAGCTTTCCGCAATCAATTGCATATCACCATATTCAATCCCATTGTGAACCATTTTTACATAATGACCTGCACCGTTTGGACCGATGTAAGTCACACATGGCGCACCGTCTTCTGGTGCTTTCGCTGAAATTTCTTCCAATACATCTGCTACTAATTCATAGGCTTCTTTTTGCCCACCAGGCATGATAGACGGTCCTTCAAGCGCACCTTTTTCACCACCGGATACACCTGTTCCGATGAAATTGATTCCTGAATTTGCCAATTCTTCTGAACGACGAATGGTGTCTTTATAAAAAGTATTTCCACCGTCAATCAAGATATCTCCCTTATCAAGGAAAGGTAAAAGTGCCTGAATCGTTGCATCAGTTCCTGGACCAGCTTTGACCATGAGCATAATCCGACGTGGTTTTTCAATAGAATTTACAAAACTTTCCACATCATAACTTGGAACAAAGTTTTTTTCAGGGTGAGATGCAATCACATCTTCTGTTTTATTCGCTGAACGGTTGTAAATTGCTACTGTATAGCCACGAGATTCAATATTAAGGGCAAGGTTACGACCCATGACGGCCATACCAACAACACCAAAATTCGCTTTTGTCATTTTGTACTCCTCTTTTTAGTTTGTTTTATTTTATCATTTTTATGCGTGAAAATAAAGGATTTGTTGTTTTACATGAAACTATTTGCTAGCATAAATAGAAAAACATATAAGTAAAATAATTCTTAGAACCTGTCCCCGCAAAGATAGTTTTGTCAGACGAAGATTCACTTCTCAGTTAATCTAGATAAAAATTTGCAAGAATACTGAATATATGTCAAAAAACTTTAATAATGGACGAGTGACGGAGAATAGTCTTTTATATATGAAAAAGTTGTCTATAAAATACAAGCCCCTATATTTATATATGTGTGCCAATGAATTTACTAGCTAATTGATAAACCTGTCGCTCTGCTTTATTGGTTCCCCACGTCTTGAGTTCCGATTTTACAAGTTCTGGAAATTTTTTACTAATATCTTTTAAAGCATTCCCTACGGACTTTCTTACGTATTCACTAGAGTCTAATCTTAAGTTCGACAATCTTTTTATCGCTTCCTGAGGATTCTCATTAAAATAAGGTCTGCTAGTCCATATTCGTAAACCTTCTGTTACTGCTCTTCTTGTATTTGGCTGTTCTGCATGTAGCCACTCATCAATTATATCTAGAGATTGCTCATATCCAACTCTTTTGCAATACTCATCAAAGGATTTTGCTAGAATTTCCTGAACTCTCCAATTCTTATCTTTCGACACTTCTTCTTTCATAAAATGCAAAACTGCCTTATCATCAGACAAATATCCGAATAAAAAGACAGCATACATCCGAACTTGATATACCTCTGATTGATAAGCTAATTTAGCTAATGCATACACTTCTTTTTCTTCATAGCTTTCAAAATCTAACTGCGCTCTTTTCTCAAATTCTTTAAAACCATTTTTTATTTCAGAAAAATCATGCTCTAATCTTTTTATGTATTTTTGCATATTCTGCTCCTTTTTCCAATAAAAAATATGGCAAACAAAAATTAGATTTCTCACTCCTCATCAAATAGACCTTGCAGGCTTGCAAAAGGACTGTTCTTCTCTTTTTGCTCTTGTTTACTTTGCTGATACTCTTCTTCGGTCATGACCTGCCAATCATTTCCTGAAGGCATGCTATCACTCGCTTCCTCCTCGGCTGTCAGCACTTTAAGAGGGATATGCAATAAAATATTATCTGCCACACTTTCAGCTAGATTGATTTCTTCATTTTCAATCGGCAACACCAAGTCATCCGCTATCAAATCCTGATCTACTTTTCCACTATGCGCATCAGCAAAAACTTCATTTACCAAGTAGCTCTCTTTTTGCTCTACCGGCTCCATGCTGCGACTTGATGCCAGTGTAATGGTATAAGACAAATCATAATCTAAAAAGTAAAGACCGTCCTCATATTGCACTCTTCCACTTGCAAAAATATCTTGGACATTTAAAATTTCAGGATTGCGCACTTGCAATTCTTGTGTCAAATCAAATCCTTGCTCAAAAGCAAGACCATCTGGATTTTTACGAATTTCTTGAATATGTAACATCATTTCCTCATTTGTATTTAAATTTCTAGATTTATTATACCATTTTTGAGATGAGAAATAGGAGAGAAACCATTATTTTGTTATAATAACAATCAAAAGGAGGATTGTGATGGATAATTTAGGTCGTATATTTAAATCTTTCCTAGAAGCTAGACATATTTCCTTGACAGAAGCAACCGGAGGAGAATTTTCAAAGTCTATGCTGTCACGTTTTGAAAATGGTCAGAGTGAGCTTTCTGCTCAAAAATTATTTACAGCTCTTGAAAATATCCACACAGATGTGAAAGAATTTACTCTAGCAGCTCATGAACATCAAAAAAATTCCGAACAACAACTAATTGATACCCTTCAAGAACAGTCTGATAATCCAGATTTTATCGAAGCTTTTTACTTAGAAAAACAAGCTCTATATCAAAAATTCAGAAAAAAAGAAGATATGATTGAAGCTATTATTGTCAAAGGTTTTCTTTGCGCTCTAAAAGATGGAATTACAGCTTCCACAGAGGAAAGTAACTTTCTTCATAATTATCTCTTTTCTGTGGATATTTGGGGGTTGTACGAACTTAAACTTTTCGCCTTTTGTACGACTATTCTCTCCTCAAAACTTTATACACAATATACAAAAGAAATGGTCAACAGAAAAGATTTTTTAGGCTTATTTGAGAGCAATCGTTATACTATTCATACCATTTTTATAAATGGCTTCTTTCTAGCTATTGAATCAAGACACTTTGCAGAAGCTACTTTCTTCGAAAACTGGATTAAAGCTCATTTTTATAAGGAAAATGAAGCCTATCTACGAATCGTTTTTAAATTTGCTCAAGGAGAGCTCCTATTCCTTCAAGGAAATAAAGAAAACGGATTGAAACAAATGAAGCAAGCTGTCCATATCTTGCAACTATTAGATTGCCAGACTAGTGCCGAATACTATCAAAATGGAATCGAAAAGCTTCTCAAAGAAAATTAACTTTTGTTGAATATGTGCAACGTTTTGCTGACGTTGCCTTTTTTCATTTATACTAAAATATATAAAGTTTGCTTGCAAGTTACTTTTCCATATCGTTCACTTACTTAGGATTTATTCCCACTTGCGAAAAGGCTATTGAATTTACTTTTTTGCTTGTTATAATCATTGCAACACATATAGGAGGTTATCATGAGACTTATTTTGAGAAATAAAGTATTTGCTTTTATTAGTCTGTCACGCATATTCAATATTTTGGGCTCTTCCATTTATAATATTGTTTTTGTAGTCTTTGCATCCAGTTTACCAAATCCTAAATTTGCTGTTGGAATTGCTAATTTTATCGTTCTCGTTCCAGTATTTTTCACTATCTTTGTGGGAATGAAAGCTGATCAAACAACCCATAAAGCTCGTTGGCTCATTCACATGGGCTATCTCCAAGCTCTGCTTTTTGTCTTTGTAGCATTTCTAACTCGCTCAACTTCTTATCTAGCTTTTTCTGTCGTTTGTTTGCTAAATATCGTATCAGATATGATTAGTGATTATCGTAGTGGTCTGCAAATGCCTATTTTGAAAAAGAATCTAGTAGAGGAAGAGATGATGCCGGCTTTCTCCCTTATGCAACTAATTGCTTATCTATGCAATCTAGCCGGACAAGCATTAGGAATTTGGCTCTTGGCTGTCAGCAATCAACATTTTGCGCTGGTCGCCTTCATCAATGCCTTAGCTTTCCTACTTTCTTCCACTACTCTTTATTTTGTTCGTCATAAACTCACCCATGACCCAGTCAAAGAAAATGAAAATCCTCTTCCTCTCAAACAACAATTCCTAGAAATGTATCACAGCTCCAAACTAATTTTTGAACAAAACGGAGACAGCCATTTTTTGACTTTACTCTTTCAGATACTAATACTCAATGCACTCGGCGGCTCTATTATGGCCATTTACAATCTTTATTTATTGGATCATCCTTTATTTGGACTTCCTTTCAGTCAATCTCTTCTTATTTTTGAAACAACGATTATTTTAGGAGTTATCTCTGCCAGCCTGACTCCCAATGATTATTTTAGCAAACTTTCCGTCAATAAAATTGCTTTTTGGGCTACTTTATCCATTGCTCTAATTGGCTTCATAAATCTTCTCCAGCTACCTGTTTTCCTTACTATTTTTGCTGTTTTCTTTATCATGTATCTTTCCGGAAAAGTCAATCCCAAAATCAACAGCATGCTTCTTAGCAAACTTCCCTCAGATATCTTAGCACAGACTTCTAACTTTCTGAGTTTGCTGTTTAGTTTTTCTATCCCATTTGGTACCATGATATTTACCAGTCTCGCTATTTGGAATATGAAAGTCACTTGGATTGTGTTTACAATCTGTAGCGTGCTGTCTCTCTTACTCTCATTCCAAAAACAACATAGATAAAGCTATCGTAACTAAAATTTATATGGTGAAATACAAAAAAAGATTGGGACAGACAGTCATGATTGCGGCACAATCATAGTAGTCTATCTCAACCTTTTTACATTTTTCTTAAGCGCTCCACTCGCTCTGAAATCGGCGGATGAGTGTAAAATAGCTTTTGAAGTCCACCTTCTTTTTTCGGATCATTGATATAGAGAGCTGCACTAGCGTCATCAACTTTGTGGTGCATAGGATCGCTATTTTCTAATTTCAAGAGAGCGTTAATCATCCCTTGTGGATTGCGCGTTAATTCCACACTGGAAGCGTCTGCCAAAAATTCACGTTGACGAGAAATCGCCAACTGAACCAAAGTGGCTGCTAAAGGAGCCAAGATAATCGCAACAAGTGACAAAATCAGCATCAGAATTTCCAAACCACTATCATTATCTCGACTATTACGTCTGCGACTGCCACCTCCAAACCACATCATTCGTCCAGCTAGGCTGGATAGCATGGTCACTGCACTAGCAAGTGCTACCGCAATTGTTGAAATTCGAATATCATAATTACGGATATGGCTCACTTCATGTCCAATAACCGCTTCCAGCTCTTCACGATTCATTAGATTTAACAGACCCGTTGTCGCAGCAACTGCTGCATTTTCGGGGTTTGAACCAGTTGCAAAAGCATTGGGCGATGAATCCTCTACAATATACACCCGTGGCATCGGAACTTGTGCTACCATTGCCATATCCTCTACCACATGATAAAGGTCAGGAGCTTCAGCTTCAGTGACTTGTCGCGCACCATTCATAGACATGACAACCTCAGTAGATTGGAAAATCATGCTAAAAGCATAAATACCACCAATGATAAAGGCAATCATCACTCCGCCGAGAGTTGAATCTAGCCATAAATAGCCGACTGCTGCTCCAATAATCGCTAACAAAGCAAAAAAAGCAATTAAGAGAACCCACGTTCGTCTTTTATTACTAGCAATTTGATCAAAGAGCATATTAGTCACCTAGACCGCTAAAATCAACTTTTGGTACAGATTTTTCTTCTTCTGGGACAGCTAAGAAATCTGCCGGCTTAAAGCTAAACATTCCGGCAATAATATTACTTGGAAATGTTTCCAGCTTCACATTGTAATTGCTTGTTACACTATTATAAAGTTGACGAGAATACGAAATTTTATTTTCAGTATTAGTCAATTCTTCTTGCAATTTTACAAAGTTCGCGCTTGCTTTTAACTCTGGGTAATTTTCTGCAACTGCAAAAATACCAGAAATCTGACGCGTCAAGGCATCACTTGCTTTCATAGCCTCTGCTGGCGTTGTAGCAGCTGCAACTTGACGACGAAGCTCTGTTACCTTTTCAAGCGTTGATGCTTCATATTTAGCATACCCTTTGACCGTTTCAATCAAATTTGGCAGCAAATCATTTCGACGTTTTAACTGAACATCAATTTGACTCCACGCTTCTTTGGTTTGCATCCGACTTTTCACTAGACTGTTGTAACTAGCAATCACAAACAATATCAGTACCACAACAATGGCTAAAATAATTATCCACATAGTCATTCTCCTTTAAATTTATTATAGACATTATACCAGAAAAATGAAAAGAATAAAAATTTAGACTTCTTCAAAAGAGAAATTTTACAGATTCTCTTCTGATTATCTGGTATAATAGAAGCAAGAAGATACAAGTAAGGACAAATGATGATACCCGAAGAATTTTATGAACTCTTAAAACAACAGCAGATTGAACTTACAGACCAACAAAAAATGCAATTTGAACACTATTTCGAACTTCTCGTTGAATGGAATGAAAAAATCAATCTGACAGCTATTACTGACAAAAAAGAAGTCTATCTCAAGCATTTCTATGATTCCATTGCGCCAATTTTGCAGGGACGGATTAAAAACCAAAATATCAAACTATTGGATATTGGAGCTGGAGCAGGTTTTCCGAGTCTTCCGATGAAAATCCTCTATCCAGCATTAGATGTAACGATTATTGACTCTCTAAACAAGCGTATTCTGTTTTTAAATCACTTGGCTGATGAGTTAGGTTTGGAAAACGTTCATTTTTATCATGGTCGGGCAGAAGATTTTGCTCAAGATAAAGACTTCCGCGCCCAGTTTGATATTGTCACTGCACGCGCTGTTGCTCGTATGCAGGTCTTAGCCGAGCTGACCATTCCCTTTCTTAAAGTTGGCGGGCGTCTTTTAGCACTCAAAGCCAGCAATGCTCCTGAGGAATTAACAGAAGCAAAAACCGCGCTTAGCCTTCTTTTCAGCAAAGTCGAAGAAAACAGCAGCTATCAACTTCCCAACGGCGACCCACGCTATATCACTATTATTGATAAGAAAAAAGAAACTCCCAATAAATACCCACGCAAAGCAGGAATTCCTAATAAACGGCCGTTATAAAAAGAAAATCCAACCATTTTAATTGGTTGGTTTCGTTTTTATCTGCCAACTTTTCGGCTGCGATGTTGGTAATGCTTATAAAGCGCGGCATAGCGTCCGTGGTATTCTTTCAGCCAAGGCTTATCTCGACCGCAAAAGTGAAGAAAAACGGTATTCTCAATCACCCAATCCAAGTCCCACTCACCTTTACTCCGAGCATAATACAGCACATTGTAGCGTGCATCGTAGTTATACAATTCATCTGGAATCTGAATTGTCAAATGTCCATACAAAGCATTCAGCACATCTTGATCCGGTAAAAAGAGTTTAAAACTGTTTTGAGCAATGTAATCTAAAATAGCTTCACGCTTCACTTCTTTTCGAATAGCGGTCAAATTCATAAGTAAAACTCCTGAATTATAGTAACTTTCTGCCTCAAAATTCTGTAAACGCATCTTATTGACTAAATCTGTCATATTGGCATCTGATCCATGACTAGCCGCAGCGTATAAGGCATTCCCCATCTCTAGTTTGTAAAGAGGACAAATATCATTCAGACATAAAATATCTGCGTCTAGGTAAAGAATTCTGTCTAAGTTTTTAGGAAGGTATTCATGTGCCAGCAAGCGATAGTAGATTGTTTCTGGATACCGATCAGTGCTGGGGGCGTCCTCAAATGCTTTTTCCCCAATCACGACTGGTTCATAGATGATCCCTAGTGCCTCACAAAATTCCTCAATCTCCACATTCCTTTTTAACAATTTTTTTTGCAAAACAAACAAATGCAGCAAAGCTGACGGTGAATTTAGGTAAACGGAATACAAGGTTGTTTTAAATTGCTCGACATAGCGATCATCGATTGAAAACAAAAGGTTTATTTCTGTCATATTCTCCCCATTCTATCTCATCTATTCTTCTCGAAAAACAGGCTGCGCTCCAAACGTTTGTGAAACAGGCATGATTTCAATCCGGTTAATATTAACATGAGGAGGCTGTCCAACAATCCAAGCAACAGTATTGGCAATATCAACTGGCTGAATAGCATGAGCTCCCTCATACAATTTTCCAGCTCGTTGATCGTCCCCTTTAAATCGAACAGTTGAAAATTCTGTTCCCTCACAAAGACCGGGTTCAATGTTAGTAACACGAATATGATGCCCTGCCAAATCAGCACGTAAATTCAAAGAAAATTGCTTCACGAATGCTTTACTAGCTCCGTAGACGTTGGCACCTGGATAAGGAACCGTTCCAGCAGTCGAACCTAGATTGATAATCAATCCACTATCTCGCTCTACCATTTGCGGTAGGATCTGACGTGTTAGATAAACCAAACCAACAATATTGGTCTGAATCATCGTCAGCCAATCTTGCATATCTGCCTCATAAGCCTTGTCTAAGCCCAATGCCAGACCTGCATTATTGACCAAAATATCAATCGTTCGCCAATCCTCCGGCAAACTTTCTAAAGTCTGATCCACACTTTTTGTATCTGACACATCCATTTGAAGCGGATAAAAATTTTCAAAACCCAACTCCTCTTGAAGTTGTGTCAGCTTTTCCAATCTTCTCGCTGCTCCAATCACTCGGTGACCTTCTGCCACCAAGCGACGACAAATAGCTTCACCAAAACCAGCTGAAGCTCCTGTTACCAATGCAATCATTTTCTTCCTCCTATGTACATTTCAATTTTCGTTTATAGCCAAGGATTGTAAAAGCGACCGTGATTAACAAAAAAGAGTAAAAAACTGAGTAGTAAAAATAAAATAGCCAGCAAAATCACTTCAATATCCAATCTCTGAAAAGCCTGATAAGTGTACCAAGTCCGCTTCTTATTTTTACCAAAACGGCGCAATTCCATGGCTGTCGCAATCGTATCAATCCGCTCCAGCGAGCTAAAAATCAATGGAATAATGATTTGCAGGTTCCCTTTGATACGCTGGCTTAATTTTGCTTTTTTGGACAATTCCAAGCCACGCGCTTCTTGCGACATTCTGATCAGGTAAAATTCCTCCTGCAGGTCAGGAATATAGCGCAGCGTCAAACTGACAGAATAGGCAATTTTATAAGGAATTCCGATTTGATTCAAACTGGATGCAAACTGACTGGGATGAGTGGTCATCAGAAAAATAACCGCCAAAGGAATGGTGCAGAGATATTTTAAGAACAAATTAAACAAATAAAAGATTTCCTGCGCAGTCACGGTATAACTGCCTAATCCGCTGAACCAGACCGTCTGTTGGCCATAAATCTCCACTCCGTACTGAGGAGCAAACAGATAAACCATGATAAGATTCAAAGCGGCAAAAATACCTGCAAAAGCCAAAACAAACGATACATCTTTAAAATGAATGTTCGAAACTCTAAAAAGAAAGAGTGAGCCAATCGCAATGACCAACAGCAAGCGAGTATCGTAACTAATCATCGCTGCAGTTGATACCAAAATGAAAAACAGTAATTTACTCGCTCCAGATAAGCGATGCAAAAAGGTTGTTCCCGCATGGTAACCAATAAGTTTTTGCTGATTAAGCATGGCTTTCCCTCCTTTCTTGCATGTAAAATTCTGTTAAAGCGAGTGGATCAACGTTTAATTTCTCAGCCAAGGAAAAGATAGACGTTTCCTTAAGATTCGCCACATGAATCAAAGTCTTATCTGTCAAAACTTCGGCCGGTGTTTTGTCTGCCAAGATCTTTCCGTCTAACATCACAACCGCACGGTCAGAATAATCCAGCATCAGCTGCATATCATGCGTAATCATGATAATCGTATGCCCTTTTTGGTTCAACTCATCTAAGAAATTCATGATTTCTGTATAATTGCGTTGATCTTGGCCAGCCGTTGGCTCATCTAAAAGGATAATCTCTGGATTTAACACTAAAATCGAAGCAATGGTCACCCGCTTCTTTTGCCCAAAAGACAGAGCAGAAATGGGCCAATGCCGAAATTCATATAAACCACAGGTTTTCAGCACAGCCAATACACGCTCTTTTATCTCATCTTCTGCAATCCCACGCAACTTCAAGCCCAAGGCAACCTCATCAAAAATCATGGTCGTAGAAATCATCTGATTTGGGTTTTGCAAAACGTAACCAATCCGTTCTGCCCGCTCCTTAATGGAATCGCCTTTGATGTCTCTTCCCTGCCAAGTATAGCTTCCTTCTGTTGCGATAAACTGGCAGAGCGCTTTAGCTAACGTGGATTTTCCAGCACCGTTTTTACCAACAATGGCAATTTTTTCTCCTTTAGAGATTGTAAAATCAATATCTTGTAAAACCTTTTTCTCACCGTACGCAAAGTGGACATTTTTCAACTCCAGCAAATCATCCTGGGCTTGTGATTTTTGAATAGAAACTTTTTCACCTGAAAACTGAACAGCGGAGACATCTATCTGAGCTAAATTTGCCAACTGTGCAGAATTTTCTAGCTGAAAACCAAGCTGACGCAAGGTGGTCAGATAAAGCGGCTCTCGAATCCCATTTTCGGCTAATAACTGCGTATGTAGCAGGTCATCAGGACTGCCGTTAAAGAGAATTTGCCCGTCATTAATGAGGACAATCCGATCAATAGACCGATACAGCACATCTTCCAGACGGTGCTCGATAACAATCGTTGTCGTTCCTGCTTCCGCATGGATCTGATCAATCAGCTCAATCGTATCCTGTCCCGACTTCGGATCTAAATTTGCCAAAGGCTCATCAAAGAGCAAAATCGGACTTTCATCAATCAGCACCCCAGCCAAACTGACCCGCTGCTTCTGCCCACCAGATAAGTCTTGAGGACGTTGGTGTAACAGCGATAACAAATCCAATTTCTCTGCCCACAAATGAACCTTTTCTCTCATCGTTGGCAAATTAACCATGTCATTTTCCAAAGCAAAAGCCAAATCTTCCGCGACACTCAGCCCGATAAATTGACCGTCTGTATCTTGCAAGACGGTACTGACAAGGTTGGACAGGTCATAAATACTGCTGCCAAACGCAGACTTCCCTTGAATCCACAGATTCCCAGTCATTTCTCCATGATAAATAGTTGGAATAATGCCGTTTAAGCATTGCCCAAGAGTGGACTTTCCCGAACCAGAAGGGCCGACTATCAAGACCTTTTCGCCCTCATAAATCGTCAAATCAACATTTTTCAAGGTTGGTTCTGTCTGCGCTTGATACTGAAAACTAAAGTTTTCAAATTGAATAATTGGTTTTTTCATAGCATGTTCTCTATAAAGCAAGGGCAATTTGCATTGCCAAGTTAGCCACTTTGTCTTTTTCATCTAGGTCTGCATGATTGGCTAAATTGCGCATATCCCAGGCTTCTTCTGACAAGTGATCCGCCGCATAAAAGAAATGGCAAACGGAAATCTCACGAAAAGCTGCCAAAGCTGCAACTGCTGAACATTCCATGTCTACACAAACAGCACCCATTTCTTTTCGCTTACGGAGTTTCGCAGCCGTTTCCCGATAAATGCCGTCTGTCGTCCAAACTTTTCCAACTGTATGAGAAATTCCTTTAGCAGCTAAAAATGACCGTAAAAAATCCCGCAAACCGACATTTACTTCTATCTCATCAGAAGCCGGCAGGTAATGATAACTGGTCCCTTCATCACGAATAGCCGCATGAGGAACAATGATAGACGTTTCCCTAATCGTTTCATCTAAAACACCACATGTTCCAAAAAGAACCAGCTTCTTCATTCCAAAGGCAATCAAATCTTCCAAAATAGCGATACAGGCAGCCGCCCCTACTGGTGAATTAAACACGGCGATTGCCTTACCTTTTATAACAACCTTGTAAATGGGAATCTCAATATTTGCCATGGAAGTGGAGGTCAATAACTCATGCTGAAAATCAGCCAGCATGCGCTTAAAGGTCTCACGGGCAAAGCAAGACACCACTATTTCTGGAAAATCTGGCAACGCCTCAACCAAATCTTCTGGATTGATAATCGCCTGACGGTTTTCATCAAATTCCTCTAAAATCATCCACTTCTCCTCTTGTACTTACTCATTCTATTGTAGCATAAAAGAAAATAAGATGAAAATCAATTTTGAAGTCCGCGAACACTGTCGCAAAATTAAACCTTGAACGTGAAAAAATCTGACCAAACAAGAAGCGTTCAGCTTCTTGCCGACCCTACACGGTTACTGAGAAAGTGCGGCAATGGTTAAAATAGTCGACCCGGTCGACGGAGTAAACCAAAACTCATTGAAACTATCAACTTGGTCGACGGGACAAACAAGAACTCGTTTCTTCTGTCCGACCCTCGGACGATATGAACCAAAACCAGTTTGCTCCGTCTGAGCCTCGGATGACATGAACCAAAACTAGTTTACCCCGTCTGACCCTCGGACGATATGAACCAAAATCAGTTTGCTCCGTCTGACCCTCGGACGACATGCACCAAAACCAGTTCGCTCCATCTGAGCCTCAGAAAGCTTACCCAGACAATATTTTCCGTATTAGGTGCTTTCTTAAGCCTAAAAGCAAATGAAAAGCTCCATCATAGGGCATTTTGCCATTATAAAGTAAGGCAGGGAGCATATTGTCCCTGCCTCTGTATCCTAATAATGAACTGTTTCTCTCCCAAAGGAGTTCCACCCTCTTTTATTCAGAATCTTCCATTTCCATATCAATCTTATCTCGTCGGTGTTGATTGTATTTATTTAAAAACCAATTGAACACACCCAGCACTAACAGATAGGTTATAAAACTTCCAAATAGAAATAGGATAAAATCACTCGTCGGACGATTTTTATAATGCAATTCACCAAAATGGTAATGATAATACCCACTGAGAATTGTCAGCAAGAATGATTGGAATAATGTCGTCAAAATTCCCAAGCTCTTTTCAACAATTCTTTCTCTCCACAATACAAAGTAACAAATACTCCCAGCAATCAAAACCGCTGCTAATTCATCAACATAACCTTCTATTGGAGAATTCAGAAAGAAAAATTTGATACTGATTGCAATTATCAAAAATACAAGTAAAAATCGAAACGCATAGGCTTCAGCCTTGTATGTCCCTTGCCGAATACGCTCGTCCTTTTCGCCACCAAAATAATCCTTTATTTTGCTCATGATACATCTCCTTTCAGGATTCATCTTCTAAGTCCGCTAAATATTTCTCAAATCGCACCTTCTGCCATTTTCCAACAACTTCTAGTATCAGATTGAACACTATCATAATCGGAAGGTAAATCAGAAACGTAATCGGAATCACAACTAAAAACTTGGCATGTAATGGATTATTCTGATAAATAGCATGATTGACTTGAAAATTCTGCACCAAAATCACAACCGTTACCAAAGCCGTCATTGCCATAACACCCCAAATAGTGAAGGTAAAACTATTGAAATAATTGGCTCCTAGCCGCCGGCAACGCTCTAAAAAGTATAGGAATGCAATGAGACTTGAGAACAGGAATAGCTGTGTATAGACCTTGCCCGAATGGATAAAAATACTTCCAATATAAAAGATAAGATTACTAGTTATCAGAAAACTAAAAGCTTCCATTCCAGCTTTATTGACCAATTGCTCTTCTCGCTCATCTAAAATCTGACGTTTAATGAAGTTCATGATTACTCCTCCCAAAATAATTGATCTAATGTTTTATCCAATCGTTTACAAATTGCAATACAGAGACCGAGACTAGGATTGTATTTCCCCGCTTCAATCAAACCAATCGTTTGTCGCGTGACACCAATCGCATCTGCCAAATCCCCCTGAGTCAAATCATGCTCAACCCGAGCCATTTTTAGTCTAAGATTTTTTGCCATTCTCTTTATCCTCTGAGTCAGAATCATTTTTCTTTGTAGCGTGCAGAATGAAATCATGGGTTAAGCAACTAAAACCGAGACTCCTGAAAATAAAAATCTCTTGCTTTTTGAATCATTTTCATGATCCACTCTCTTTCTTCACTACTATTATACACTATATTATATAAAATGCAATATATAAATTACATTTTGTTTGATATTTTATTAAAATTAAAAATAAAAAAGCTGGAACAAACATCTCCAGCTTCAAAGCATACTGTGCAATAAACCAACAACGCAGTGGTAAGAGTAGGAAGAAACATTTTCAAACCTTCACTCCGTCTCACTCCCGCTTCATGTCACTAATCTTTTTTCAAACTTCCTGATTTGGTTTGCGTGCGGGCATAAGCTAGCAAAAGCACTGTTCCTGCAATAGCAACCGTCAAACCATTAGAAATCGTTGCAACAACGCCCTGTACAAACACCTTGTTTGCAGGCTCATTGTAAATCAAAATATCACCTAGCGGCGCAATGACAATCCACACCACAGCATTGGCCAACAGTTGAATTACATTGAACGATACAATATCTTTTGCTTCAAAAATACCTTGCGTAACACGGAGTCTTTTCCGAAACAGCCCAATAATCAAACCAAACAAACCGCTGGCAATGACCCATGACCACCAAGGATTTCCATATTGCAAAGAGTCTTTTAGGGCATGCCCGATGAAGCCCGTTAAAAATCCAACAACCGGACCAAAAATCACACTAAACAAGGCCTGCAAAGCATACTGCAATTGAATGCTGGTATTTGGCACAGGAGTTGGAATACTAATCATTCCGATAACGACGAAGAGGGCTGCTCCAATCCCCGTTGCGACAACACTTCTTATTGAATTATTTTTCATAATAATCTCCTTTATTATTTATTTTTCAATCCGCTTGATTTCAATACTCCATTGCGCTCCGACTCCTACATTATAGGCCTTCGCAAAAGACCCCTGATTGATAGCCAGACCAACACGATAAAGAGAATTGATATACAAAATCGGCTGACCAATCCGTACATCCGCAAAAGATTTCCCATAAGTCACCTGATTCTGATAGACCAGCATATCGTTATTATAAATCGTGACCTCAAACCGATTACCAAATTCAGGACTAAGAGTATAAAATTCCTCACGTGTAATAGACGTCCATAGCGAACCAAAACGAACATCTAAAATATCAATAGCCCCACTAACAAAATCATTCCCAATTGTCGTTTCCACAACAGGAATTTCTACAATTTCATCTATACTTAATTCTGGGCCCACTTCTTCAAAAGTAATGTGTCCGCTTGCTAACTTCGCACCAGTATAAGCATAAACATCACGACCATGAAACGTATAAGAATGCTCCGTATTTTTTCGGCGATTTTCCACCTCCGAAATCTCACGAATCGCTAGAATTCCCACATGTTTCTTGATAAAAGAAAGTGTCCCGTTATTTGGCGTGACAATATACTGATTTTGTACAGTTTTGGCAACCACGCTTTTCCGCTTCGAACCAACGCCTGGATCCACAACGGAGACAAACGTTGTCCCTTCCGGCCAATAATTCACCGTTTGAAACAAACGATAGCTTCCCTCAAAAATATTATAAGGCGTAATATCATGAGTCAAATGATGTATTTTTAACGTTGGGGATTCCTCTAAGGCCACACCGACCATTGCCGATACAGCCCCATCTACCAAACCAAAATCTGACTGTAATACCAGTAAATTATTCTGCATTTTCTCTCCTTTATTACACCTATATCATAACATAAATTAAATTTCTTATCCATATCTATTTTTTATCACGTTGATAAATACTCTCTATAGCTATTTGCCCATATCCCCCAATAACTAAATACCGAATAGCTACTTTAACAAAAAATGTCATTCTAATTCAAAGTTGGAACAAATCTCTAATATTAAAAAATAACATTAACCCGTGGTGCTAGTTAACCTCAAAACAACAATAAAAAGCCCAAAAGGACTATACTGTAAGTGACGAAACAAACAGGAGGTTATCCAAATGAGCCACTTACAGTATACCGCTAAATCCCATCATTTACAATGGAATATGAAGCAATTATCAAAAATTTGTCATCAGCTTTATCGGGATTATTGCCCTGATTCATTGAAACATCGTCATAATGTCAGCCTGTCAAAAGTTTCGGATGAATCTCTATTAGTCTTACTGCTCTTGCAAGCTGAACTAGGAATCAAATCTCAACGTCATTTTCACCGAATCTGCCAACTATTTCCCTGTGGCCGACTGCTGGAAAGAAGTCGCTTCAATCGTCGTTCAAGGCAGTTGATTTGGTTGCTACAACTCATTCGACAGGCGATGAATAACCAAATCTCCTCCGATACGATTGCCATCGTAGACAGTTTTCCCCTACCACTTTGTCAGTCTGTTCGTAACCATAGAGCAAGTATTTTCGAAGGATTGGCAGACATTGGCTACAATGCGTCAAAACACTTATGGTTCTATGGTTTCAAAGTTCACATACTCGTTACCTTATCTGGTCATATTCTGAACTATATTGTCACGTCAGCTTCTGTTCATGATATCAAAGTGGTGGAGGATTTATTGGAAGGCTGCCAACAATCTGTGATTTTAGCAGATTTAGGGTATCTCAGCCAGGCTCTTAAAGATCGGTTGAAACAGAGAGGGTATCATTTATGGACGCCCTTACGTCAGAATATGGGAAGCGCGAGCCAGCATAACAACTGGAGATTATTGGCTATGCGGCGAACCATTAAAACGCGCTTTTCTGAGTTATGTGCTCTCTTTGATATGGAACACACCTTTGCCAGAGGAGTAGCTGGACTACAGTTGAGGATTGAACAAATCCTATTGACTTATAATTTGAGCTATTTTGAACTTAACTAGCACCACGGGTAACATTACTATTAAAATATAATAATTTCTAACATAATATTTATAAAATTTCAGATCTCTCCAGAATGTAACATATGATTCAAGAAATTGATAACAAATCAGCCAGCGACATTTGAATATAAAAAAGAAAAGCAAATTGTTTCACCTCTATTTCAATATTCGCTGGCATCTCCCCGCTACAATTATATTGAACAAAAAGAAAAATAGCCTGAGACAAAAGTGTTTTAACTTACTCTAACAATCAGAGTTCCGTTCGCTAATAGTCTCTGCTTTTTAGTTTTAAGGGCTTCGTTTGTTATATTTCAGTAGGTTATTGGCCATGAGAACCAAGCCCATGTCAATTTTAACCTGACGTCTGCCTCTGAGATTACATCGTTTGTACCCCAAACAAGCCTTTATCTGACCAAAGACAGGTTCCACATCAACTTTACGTTGGGCAAACATCCGACTGCCTTCGTCAGATAAAAGCGCTTGGCTTTCTTTTCGTTTTAAGACTTGATATCGCTCATTGACGTAAAGTCCCTTTTGCGGAGTCAAGTCAGGTTGTTCTGCCTTATAAACCCTAATTTCCTGCTTGAAACCTGTCGTGGTATGGCTGTGTTTGAGGTGGTCAAATTGGTATACCCAACCCTCTGGATGGGTGTAGGAATCAGCTGTTCCATCGTAAGTCTAGTTAGCCAAATTCCTATCAGATTCTTTGTGTCTTTTCTTCTGTTCCTTGTCAAAAAGACCATATTTAATCAAATGGTCAACGCCCATCCTATCCAAGGTGAGAAGATTCTCCTCGCCGCCGTATCCCGCATCGGCGACAACCCTTTTTAACTCATGTGGATATGTTTCTAAAAAAGGCAAGAGCGTTCTGGTATCTGTTGGATTTGGATAGATGTCATAGTGAAGGACGAACTAATTTTCAGTGGCGATTTGTAGGTTGTAGCCAGGTTTGAGTTGTCCATTTCTCATAGGATCTTCTTTCATTCTCATGAAAGTCGCATCATGATCCGTCTTAGAAAAACTCTTTCGACCTTGGAAGGTCTCTTGATAAATCTCACATTTTTCGGCCCGCACTGAAAAGTCATCCTTGACTTTACGCAGGACTTTCTTGAGCTTGCGGCGTTTGGTCTTACGATCGTCCTTACCTTTAACTGGTGTTTCCTCAATGTCTTGGCTCAGTCCAGCCAATTCTTCTTCAAGAAGTTGAGCGAACTCAGTCAACTGTTCTGAGGAGATGGGCTCTTGTGTATCCAGTTCAATGGCTTGATGGATAAGAGGCGTGATTTCTTCTTGGAAATAGACCTGCATCTGTTCTTGAAGTTTAGCGGAGAATCTCTCTGTCGCTTTCTTCCAAACGAAGCTGTACTTATTGACGTTGGCCTCAATCTTAGTGCCATCAATGTAGAGACCATCAAGTGTTACCAACTTTTCCATTTTCAACTGAAGATTGAGCTCGATAAAGAGTTCTCGCAGCAGATTTTCCATCCCGGCAGCTACACGGAAACGGTTGATGGTCCGGTAGCTGATAACCAACTGCCCTGTCAAGTACTGCATGGCTAGATTTTCTGCTATCATCTTTTCAATCTTACAACCAGAGAAACTTCCTTGGGAATAAGCAAAGAGGAGGGCAGACAGAAGTAACTTTGGGTGATAGGAAGGGCGACCAAAATCATGTAGAAAGACTGAAACTGACCGTCTTCTAGTGCATTGACGACCTTTTCGATAGTGAAGACGATGTGCCCTTGGGGCAAGACACAAGCAAGTTCTAGTGGCAAAGTTGTCTGATTTGTGCTATAGTGAATGTGCATGAGATAGCCTTTCTAATATTTTCTAGACAACTATATTTTACCAAGACTATCGCAACCATGAAAAAAGCAACGGCAAAACCGTTGCTTTTTTTGATAGAATCGAGACATTTTTGTCCCAGGCTCCAGATGTTAAAAACTAACACCTATTTCATCTAATATCAAATAAAATATCGGGAAGACAGGATTCGAACCTGCGACACCTTGGTCCCAAACCAAGTACTCTACCAAGCTGAGCTACTTCCCGTATGGATAGAAAAAATGAAGTCCTAGGAGACTTCTTTTCTATGCACCCTAGAGGAGTCGAACCTCTAACCGCCTGATTCGTAGTCAGGTACTCTATCCAGTTGAGCTAAGGGTGCTCTTTCTCATGCCGAGGACCGGAATCGAACCGGTACGATTGTTTCCAATCGCAGAATTTTAAGTCCTGTGCGTCTGCCAGTTCCGCCACCCCGGCTTCCTCAAGCGAACGACGGGGTTCGAACCCGCGACCCCCACCTTGGCAAGGTGATGTTCTACCACTGAACTACGTTCGCATTCGCTTCTTTCCTTTAATGCCGGCTACATGACTTGAACACGCGACCCTCTGATTACAAATCAGATGCTCTACCAACTGAGCTAAGCCGGCTTATCTCCTATGCGGGTGAAGGGACTTGAACCCCCACGCCGTTAAGCGCCAGATCCTAAATCTGGTGCGTCTGCCAATTCCGCCACACCCGCCTGTGACTATGACCCGTACTGGGCTCGAACCAGTGACCCTTTGATTAAAAGTCAAATGCTCTACCAACTGAGCTAACGAGTCTTTCTAATGTATCTCTATACACTAAAACGGTCCCGACGGGAATCGAACCCGCGATCTTCGCCGTGACAGGGCGACGTGATAACCGCTACACTACGGGACCTATTAAGCCTTTCCGCTTAAAGAAATGGGAGTTAACGGGATCGAACCGCTGACCCTCTGCTTGTAAGGCAGATGCTCTCCCAGCTGAGCTAAACTCCCAAAAAGGAAGTATCTCTACTTCCTATCCTTGCTAAGCGACT
>NZ_JADNQV010000010.1:0-56322 GCF_015594635.1 Streptococcus sp. HF-100 | reverse complement strand
AAATGTTTTATGGCTATGAGAATCACTTTAGGTCTTTAGAAGACCTTGAACAAGCTATTGTGAACTACATTGATTATTACAACAACAAACGAATTAAGGTCAAACTAAAAGGACTTAGCCCTGTGCAATACAGAACTAAATCCTTTCAATAATTATTTGTCCAACTTTTGGGGGTCAGTACAAGATAAAATTTGCATTTTTTAGTTTCTAACCTCCTCTCTCAGAGGGGTGGTTATTCAGCAATCTAGAAGACTAGTGAGGTAGGGACGAAGTTTTCGTCACAAAAAAGCGAGGCAGAAATAATATTGTCCCCACCTCGTTTCTCTTATAAATATAAAATTGCAAGTGTTAGTAAGCTAGCTACAAGACCAATTCCCCAGAAAAAGAAATCGACCTTCCATTCACTCCAAGCTTTACCATGCCCTGATAGACCTCCCAGTTCAAAATGGTGATGAACTGGTGTCATCCGAAAAATACGTTTGCCGCCGGTCAATTTGAAATAAGAAACCTGCATCATAACCGAAGTTGTTTCAAAGACATAGACAATTCCAATGATGAGCAGCGTCCATTCTTGATGAAGCGCCATCGAAATGGCTGCTAACATACCACCAAGTGCTAAGCTCCCTACATCACCCATAAAAATTTTAGCTGGTTTATGATTGAAAATGAAGAAGGCAAGCAGACCGCCAATCATACTCAAAATAACAATTAAAATATCAAAACGATGCTGAACCACCGCAATAACTGCATAAGCTGTCAAACTGATTGTAACAGAAATGCTGGCTAATCCATCAATGCCATCTGTCAAATTGACTGCATTGGAAAAACCAACCAACCAAAAGAGGGCAAAAGCGATATAAAGATAACCTAAATGAAGTGGGAAACCAAAAACATTAAGCAAATCGCCTCCACCGTGGGTGTCAAAGAAGAAGTAAAAAACAATACCACCAATAATTTGAAGAGCTAATTTTTGCTTGGGATTTAAGCCTTCATTTATTTTGCGAAAAACTTTTAAAAAGTCGTCTAAGAAACCAACAATGCCGTACAAAACAAGAATAAACAATATCATCAAGGCAGCGCTTGAGAGTTCTCTTGATATAAGCGCAATCACAAAACTGGACAAAACGGAAGCTAGCAAGAAAACAGTCCCACCCATGGTTGGAGTTCCCGCTTTTGCTTGGTGCTGCTTCACATCCTCGTGCATTTGTTGCCCAGAAATATGGGCTTTATGATAAAAACGAATAAAAGCAGGTATTCCAACCAGAGTTAGAATAAAGGTCACAACACCTGCAACGATAGCTTGTAACATGCTAATCTCCTAATGTAATTGTTATTTCTTTTATTTTCTTGAGTGATGCGTTGGTTTTAACACTTTGGGCAACGACTTTAGAGCCTTTGCCCTTAACATGCACTTTTATGCCTAACCAATCACCAAATGTTTCAGCATTTTTCTTCGTCCAACCATACATATCAGGCATTTCTGTAAAATCATCTGTTAGGATAAGAATTTGCTGGTTGGACTTCAGCTCTTCATCTGCTTTCGCGGAAACTTTCTTAATATTTTTACCGGTTCCCAAAACAATAGGTTGTACAAGATTACGTCGTAACTCATCCGCTAAATCACCAGGGCTGGTATTTTTAGTAGATGGCATTTTATAAGTTATTTCTTTTGAAACTGACTTTAAAACAGGTGATTGCGTCGTCAAGTTCAACGTATCCTTCATCGCTGCAGCTTCTTCTAACACTGGATTGACCACCTCTTTCCAGAAGATTGGTTGGAAAGATTCTGAGGGCTGTTTCAGAGTTACATACATGATAAAATCAGGATTTTCTGCTGGTGCCATTGCCACAACAGAATAGATGTAATCATTTGCCCCTGTCAGATAACCGCTGCCATTTTCTCCTGCAATCTGCGCTGTACCGGATTTAACCGCCACATTTTGATTAGGTACTTTGATAATTGGACCGCCCTCTGCCTTACTATATAATGTTCCGTAAATAGGATCTGTACCTACAGTCACCATATGGTCTCTCGTTGACTTAGCAGCATCTTTGGAAACAGGGTGCCCGACAATTTCTGTAGAAGCCTTACGCGCACTCCCGCTTTTGGAATCATAAATGGCACTGATGAATTTTGGTTCAACCATTACACCGTCATTAGCGATGGAAGAAAAAGCACGTAACATTTGTATTTGAGTAACCGAAATTCCTTGACCAAAAGCACTCATTGCATAGGTTACGATATTATCTGCTGGAAGACCGCCGTAATCTTCATAATTCATTCCAAAGCGTGTGGGTAGTCCAAATTTAAACTTGCTAAGATAGTCTAGCCATTTTTCGTCACCCATTTTTTTCTCAAGAGAAGCCATTCCCACATTACTAGAAAGAGCAAAGCCTTGAGCATAGGTTAATGTCTGTCCTTCAGAAAGTCCCATGTTGACATTCCAGTCTCGAATCGTTACATCCGCAATTTGTAAACCACTATTATTATACGTTTCATTTTCTGGGAAAGTGTTATTGTCTATAGCTGCAGCTAGTGTCATAACCTTCATCGTTGAGCCAGGTTCATACTGATTTTGATAGAGAGCACTAGACCAAGCAAAGTCTTTTGTCAGATCTTGCTTTGTATCAGCATCAAAACTTGGACGCTGCGTCGTTGCAAGGATTTCTCCAGTTTTTGCACTAACTAATGTGGCACTGGCATAAGTTCCCTTAGCTTTTTCCACAAAAGCATTCATCCGCGTTTCAAGGAAAGACTGTAGGTCTGAGGATAAGGTTGTATAAACATCTTTTCCATCTTGTGTTTGCCTTGAAACCTTGTCTGATCCCGGTACTATATTTCCGTTTTTATCTTTTTCATAGGTGATGACACCATTTGTTCCGGCTAACGTCTTGTTTAAAGCAGCTTCTAAACCTGTTGTTCCAACAAGTGTTTTACTACCATCTTTATTTTCTTGTAACTGAGCCAATCCAACAAAAACAGAAGCAAAATTCCCATTTTTATAGCTTCTATTTGGACTAGTTGTGAAATCAACTCCCTTTACTTTTGCTTTTTTCAATTCCTCACGAATGGTATTCATATTGCTATAACTGATACCATTCCCTTGAGCACCAAACGAAACTTGTTGTAATTTTTTTCGAGATAGTTGTTTTTTGACGTAGTCCTTGTCCATACCAAGATACTTGTTAAATACATCAGCTACCTTATCGTATTGAGATTCTTCTACATAGAGAATTTCTCCTGTTGCTGACTTATAACTTTTATCAATAACAGCATAAACATTATAGGAAGTCGCGTCTTCAGCTATTGGCAAACCATTACGGTCATAAATAGTTCCACGTTTAGCTGGGACGATCTTTGTGATTTGATGCACTTGACTTGCCTGTTCAGCTAAATTCACGCCAAACTTCTTTCCCGTTCCAATGATAATTGCAAAATTGATTAGGAAAACAAAAAAGACAAAAACCGTCAAAACGCTTAGATTTTTCCCTACTCGTCTACGGTTGTAACCAGGATTCCTACGATTTTTCAAAGCATGGTTTAAAATTCGTCTTCTGAGTCCATTCATGCTCTACTCCGCCGTTCTGATATTTTCATTATTCTGAGTCATTTCCTGTGAACTTGCTAATTTTGACAAACGTTCACTACGAATCAATTCGTTTACTTCTTGTTTAGCATCATCTAGTTCTGTGCGCTTTGCTTCAATTTTTGAATTGACAGTCGTTAAATCACGTTGCACCTGCAATAATTTTGTTTGCATAAAGACAACACTGGTTGCTAAGATAACCGCTGTCAAGACTATAGCGCCATAAAATGCCTTTTCAACACGAGAAAATCTTTGGATACGCGCCTGAAGTATCTGACTAGTCGTTCTTGGTCTATTATTTGCCATCTCAATCCTCACTTATGTACTTTTTGCGCTACACGCAGCTTGGCTGAATGCGCGCGATTATTGTTATCTAGTTCTTCTTTACTTGGTAAAATAGGTTTTCGAGTAACCAATTTCATTTTAGGTTGTAAATCCTCTGGAATAAATGGTAAGCCTTTCGGCACATCCACTGTTGATGCCTCTTTAAAAAGTTGCTTGGTCAAGCGGTCTTCTAACGAATGAAAAGTAATCACAGAAATCCGCCCATCAACCGCTAACAAATCCATCGCCTGTTGAATGGACTCGTCTGCCGCTCCCAACTCATCATTGACCTCAATACGAATGGCTTGAAAAATCTGTTTAGCTGGGTGACCTTTTTTCTTTAATTCCTTGGCAGGCTTAGCAGATTTAATAATCTCTGCCAACTCCGTAGTGGTCTCAATCAGTTTCTTTTCACGCATTTGCTCAATTTTACGAGCAATTTGTTTTGAAAACTTATCTTCCCCATACTTAAAAAAAATCCGCACCAAATCATGATAGCTATATTGATTAACTACTTCATAAGCTGTTAGCTTTGCCTCACGATTCATTCGCATATCAAGCGGGGCATCTTGTTTATAGGAAAAGCCACGCTCACGCTCATCAAGTTGCGGACTCGAAACTCCTAAATCATAACAAATACCATCAATTTCTTCAACACCTAGTTCATTCAAGCGAGCTTTTAAATGACGAAAATTGTCATTGATAAAAGTCACCATTCCTTGTTCAACATACGACGCTAAGCGTTTTTGAGCATGCTCAATAGCAGTCTGATCTTGATCAAAAGCATATAGATGACCGTTTTTCCCTAATTTACTCAATAAATATTCACTATGTCCTGCTCCACCTAATGTTGCATCAACATAGACTCCATTTGGTTTTATATCAAGTTGATCAATGGTTTCGTGCAGAAGAACTGTTACATGATGAAATTCATTTGTCATATCTTTACTATTATACCACAAAGATTTAAAAAAAGAATTTTAGAATCATGTAAAGTTTTTTGTCAATTATATTTGACATATTTCACAAGTATATTTATAATAAAAGGACAAAAGTCACTTATATTTGACACTAGGATAAGGAGAAATGCATGAATCACGTGAAAGATTTCCGAAAAAATCTAGGACTCTCGCAACTAGACCTTGCCAAACAAATCGGCGTTTCGCGGCAGACAATTAACATGATTGAAAACAACAAATATAATCCCACACTAGAACTTTGCATTAACCTAGCACTAGCTTTAAAGACAGACCTAAACACACTTTTTGGGAACAAGTAAAAAATAGAAAGACTAAATTCAAATGAATCTTCAACAATACAAAAAAATTATCTTACCTCTTCTAGCTATTCTCCTTATCATTTCCTTCTACTTTTTCTTCACCTTGACAGATCCGATATTGTTTTGGATAGATGTGGCAGTGATTGCTTGCTGCATCTTTCTCGGTCGAAAACTTTTAAAGAAGGGCTAGACTTCTTACGCCTTCCTTCTCGTCTTTTAAGCTGCTTTGTGGTAAAATAAAGTCATTATTCTATGAAGGAAGATACGAATGTCACGTTTTTTATCAAGATTATCTCCTGCTAGGCGCATTTTATTGAGCTTTGCCCTTGTAATTGTGGTGGGCTCTCTTCTTTTAAATCTGCCTTTTATGCAGACAGCGACTTCTAAAGCTAATTATTTTGACCACCTCTTTACATCAGTTTCAATGGTTTGTGTGACGGGGCTTTTTACGCAGTCTGTTGCAGATACTTACAATGTTTGGGGACAGATTATCTGTATGCTCCTCATTCAGATTGGCGGATTGGGGCTGATTAGCTTTATTGGGCTGATTTATGTCCGCTCCAATCAGAAACTCAGTTTTTCCAATCGTACTACTTTACAAGAAAGTCTTAGTCGAGATGAGACAAATTCTATTCGCGACTTTCTTCGCTCCATTTTTCTCATTACTTTCAGCATTGAAGCTCTTGGAGCATTTATCCTCAGTTTTCGCTTTGTCCCCCTTTTAGGATGGGGAAAAGGAATTCTAACCTCCATTTTCCTTGCTATCTCTGCATTTTGTAATGCTGGATTTGACAATTTAGGAAGCACTAGCTTGCTAGCTTATAAAACAGATGCCTTGGTCAATTTGACCATTGCTGCCTTGATTATCATGGGAGGCTTGGGTTTTTCAGTTTGGTTTGACTTAAAAACAAATATCCAGACAAAAGGACACAAGCGGAAATTACGCTTTCACACAAAATTGGTTCTTGCTTTAACAGCTTTCATCTTAATCAGTGGAACCTGCTTGACATTTCTGACAGAATATCAAAATACAGCTACTATTGGTCGACTTCCCTTTGAAAAGAAACTTTTAGTCAGCTTCTTTCAAACCGTCACCATGCGGACGGCCGGCTTTGCAACAATTGACTATACACAAGCTCGCCCAGTGACACTTCTCCTTTACATCATTCAAATGTTTCTAGGGGGTGCTCCCGGAGGAACAGCAGGGGGACTGAAAATCACTACTTTTTTGGTCGTATTAGCCTTTGCCCGAACGGAAATCCTTGGCTTGCCTCATACTAATTTTGGACACCATACGTTTTCTCCCTCTACCATTCAAAAAGCCTTTAGTGTCTTGATTGTCTTTACAACAACCTTTATCATTGGCTTGACTTTTTTGACTATGGTCGCTGATAACGGACATCGTTTTATTTACTTAATGTTTGAAGCCATGTCCGCTCTTGGAACGGTAGGCGTAACGGCAAATCTAACGCCTACTTTAAATCATGCCGCCTTAACGGTGATTATGTTTTTGATGTTTATCGGACGTATCGGACCATTGACCTTAATTGTAAGTCTTTCCAATCGAAAACCGAAGAAAAAAGACACAATTAAATTTGCCAATGCAAATATTATTATTGGATAGGAAGGAATCTTATGGATAAACGAACAATCGGTATACTGGGGCTGGGAGTTTTCGGTCGCAGTATCATTAACACACTTCGCAAATACAACTGCGATATTATCGCTGTCGATGACCATGAAGATGTCATCAATCATTTTGAACCCATTTTAGCGCGAGGTGTGGTCGGCGATATTACAGACCATGATTTGCTTCAAGCGGCAGGGATTGATACCTGTGATACGGTCGTGGTCGCTACTGGAGACAATCTAGAATCGAGTGTCCTTGCTGTTATGCACTGCAAATCGTTAGGCGTTGAAAAAGTAATTGCCAAGGTGAAAAGTAAAACAACCAGAGAAGTCTTGCTAAAGGTTGGAGCAGACCGCTGCATCTCCCCTGAGCGTGAAACAGGAATTTCACTTGCAAAAAATATCCTGCATCAAGCTACGACTGACGTCATTGAACTAGATAAAAATGTATCTATTATTGAATTTTATCCACCTCAGTCTTGGATTGGTAAAAATTTAGCTCAATTAAAACTTCGTCAAAACTACAACCTCAATATCATTGGTTTTCGAGAAACGCCCGACGGTGTTCTCAACATTGATACATCACCTGACTATACCTTTAAAAAGGACGAACTGTTGATGGCGGTTATTGACAGTCAAACATTTGACCACTTTGAAGATATTACAAAATAGCCCAGCAAAAATCGCCGAGAATGTTTCTCAGCGATTTTTTGTTACCTTTATTACGAATTTGGGTCATCCAAACTTCGACCGTGCAAACCTTTTTCACGTTGGACTTGGCGAAGTTTTTCTGGCGTGACATCATTGCCCTCTTCATCCACAATTTTAATCCCTTCAATGTGGTGGCGAACGCTACGACGATAGCCTTCAATGTATTCTTCACGCAATTTAGCTTGCTCTACTTTTTCTTCTGGCGTTAGGCCAACTGTTTTTTTCTTTTTGGCAAGTTCATTGATGCGTTCAATTTTCTTTGGTTCCATTTTTCCCTCCTTGGATTATTTTGTATTGATTTGGTTAAATTGTGCCACTTTTTTGGCTTTTGTTGTTAAGGCAACTAAGAGTGCCAAACGATTTGCTCGGATTGCTTCATCTTCAGCCATAACCATAGTATTGTTAAAGAAATCATCAATCACTGGACTTAAAGCGAAGAGTTGCTCAATATTATCTGCTAAGTCATCAGATAACGTTAAGTTTTCTACTGCTGCATGAAGAGCTTTTTCTTCGGCATTTTCAAAGAGGCTCTCGTCCACAACACTAGCCGTTTCTGCATTTTCTGCCAAGTTAAAGACACGTGCTAAACTTTCGACCGACGATTTGAAAGAATCTTCTTGTGCTTTTTCTGCCAAAAGACTTGCTGCTTCAACCAAGTCCCGCACAACAAACGTTGAACTATTTAAAACAGAAGACACGATATCTTTTGGAACATCGCTGTCCATCATTTTTTCAATACGTGCACGGAAGAAATCAAGCACTTGTTCTTTATTGCTATATGTGAGACTGTCAAATTGCAGCGCATAAATCTCTTCTACCAATTCATCTAAAGCAATGTGCCAACCAAATTTATCAAGAATACGCACGACACCTTGCGTTGCTCTACGAAGAGCATAAGGGTCATTTGAACCGCTTGGAATAAGCCCGACTGAGAAGAAAGAAAGAATCGTGTCCATCTTGTCTGCAATGGCTAAAATGGCACCAATTTTCGTGTCTGGCAATTCACCATCACTGGCAGTTGGCAAATAATGCTCCCGAATGGCTTTAGCTACTGCTGTGTTTTCTCCTGCAAGCAGGGCATATTTTTCACCCATGATACCTTGCAGCTCATCAAATTCACCAACCATACCAGTCAACAAATCAAACTTGTAAATGGCTGCAGCTCGCGCTACATCTTTCATTTCTTGCTTAGATAAATGGGCTTTTTCTGCTAAAAGGGCTGCAATTTTTGCTGTTCGCTCCATGTGCTCTGCTAGAGAGCCGATTTTTTCATGGAAAGTCACATTTTTCAACTTGTCCACCAAGTCAGAAATAACCAATCGTTGATCTTCACGCCAGAAAAATTCTGCATCTTCTAACCGAGCCACTAAAACTTTCTGATTTCCTTTGACGACATTTTCAAGGTGTTCTGCATTTCCGTTGCGTACCGATACGAAATATGGAAGCAGTTTGCCATTTTCATTACGAACAACAAAGTAGCGTTGATTGACTTTCATGGAAGTCACGAGGACTTCCTCAGGTACCTCCAGATAACGATCGTCAAAACGCCCAATAAAAGCAGTGGGGTACTCAATCAAGTTCAGCACTTCATCTAGCAAATTTTCATCAATCTCCACATGAACATTGTGCATTCTCTCAATTTCTTTGATTTGATCCAAAATCATGTTTTCCCGTTCCATTGGACTGGCAATGACAAAAACTTCGCGCAAGTCCTCTTCATAAGAATCTGCAGACTGAATCTTCACTTCATGACCTAGAAAACGATGACCCCGACTTGTCCGTCCGCTTTCAATATCGAACAAATTCATCAAAAAAGATTCATCATCCAATAACACGGTGAGGGTATGAACAGGGCGAATATACTCAAACGTATTGGTACCCCAATGCATATTGACCGGAAAACTCAGAGAGGTTAAGACATCAGTCACTCCATCAATTAATTCTTCAACAGGTTTTCCGATTTCTTGTTTGGTCACATAGACATATTCCTCACCTTTTACTTCACGAAATGTGATATCTTCAACCGTCAAGCCTTTTCCACGAACAAAACCTTGCGCGGCTTTGGTGAAATTTCCCTCTGCATCCAAAGCAATCTTCTTGCTTGGACCTTTAAAATCTTCTGTTAAGTCCGTTTGCTTCTCACTTAAATTGGACACGCGCACAGCCAAGCGACGAGGAGTTGAAAACATTTCAATCTTATCAAAAGTTAAACGATTGTCTGTTAAAAAGGCTGCCATTTTATCACGTAATTGCTTCATACTTGGTGTTACGACATAGGCCGGCATTTCTTCCAGCCCTAACTCAACCAATAAATTCTTTGTCATTTTTATTCCTCCTCAGCCAATAATTTCTCACGTGTTGCTTCATCTAATAATGGATAGCCTAGTCGTCTGCGCTCTGCCACAAAAGTTTTAGCAACAATACGTGCCAAATTGCGAATCCGAGCAATGTAACCTGCCCGCTCCGTCACCGAAACAGCTCCGCGAGCATCCAATAAATTAAAAGTATGAGAACATTTCAATACATAATCATAAGCAGGATGAACGAGATTGTATTCTAAACAGCGCTTCGCCTCTGCTTCAAAATGATCAAAATTTGCTAAAAGCAAAGCTTGGTCGCTCACTTCAAAACTGTATTTTGAATGTTCAAATTCTGGTTGGCGGAAGATTTCTCCGTATTTTACGCCATCAGCCCATTCAATATCATAAACAGAATCCACCTCTTGGATATAAGATGCCAAGCGCTCCAAACCATAGGTAACTTCAGATGTCACTGGGTTGGTAGGCAAACCACCGACCTGTTGGAAATAAGTAAACTGCGTGATTTCCATACCGTCAAGCCATACTTCCCATCCTAGACCTGCAGAACCTGTTGAAGGATTTTCCCAATTGTCCTCTACAAAGCGAATATCATGTTCCAACGGATCAATTCCCAATAACTCCAAAGACTGCAAATACAGTTCTTGAATATTGCTTGGACTTGGTTTCATCACCACTTGAAACTGGTGGTGCTGGTAAAGACGATTTGGATTTTCCCCATAACGACCGTCTGCTGGGCGACGTGAAGGCTCTACATAAGCCGCATTCCATGGCTCAGGTCCAATGGCACGAAGAAAAGTATATGGGCTCATGGTTCCAGCACCTTTTTCATTATCATAGGCCTGCATGAGCATACAGCCCTGTTCATTCCAAAAATGCTGCAACGTTAAAATAATTTCCTGAAAGGTTAATTTTTTAGACATTTATAACTCCTTATCCCTTATCATCAAAAAAGTGGAACTGCATCGATACGACACCTACACAAATTGCATAGGGGCGTCAAAACGCGGTTCCACCCTAGTTTATTACTTCATTGTTAATATAGCCTTAAGATAACATCAAGGACTAAAATTTACCGAAAGCTCCATCTTCATTTAGCTCTTATCTGGCTTCCACCATCCCAGACTCGCTAGCAAGTAATTGCATGAGACTTCTTTCATACAAAACATTATAGCAAGAAATAGGAAATTTGTAAAAGGAAAATATTTTATTTTACATTGGGTATCAAAAAAAGTCAACAAAAGTGTCTAATTTTTCTTTCTTGCACTCTTCACTAAAGTTTTCAAATCTATTTTTTACCTTGTTCATTCATTTCTTGCTTTCTCACAATTTCAAATTGAATTTTTGAATTTCCCGTTGTTTGTTTTAATATCTTTTCAGCCATTTTTTCTGGGGTTACTAATCTAAATGTACTATCCCTAATATATTTAGTTAAGTAGGTTTTAAATTCATCACATTTTTCAATTAATCTCGTTTTCTCCGAGAATTCATCGGCAATTTTTGTATATTCATCAAAGTTATTTACCTTAGAAATTTTTTCAAAAAAATTACTAAATAGGACAACTTCCTCATTAACTGCTGTTTTTAACTGAGAAAGTTTGACATCATCTTGAATGACGATACTTAATAACAAATCATCTCTTAAATCTATATAGTGATAATATTTATTAATTAAGTGTTTATAATAATATTTAACGAACTCAGTTTTGAAATCCAATTTCTCTGCAACATTTTCGACAAACCATATCCCCTCATCACGAAACATTGTCTCAGCCTTTTTCAACTCATTCAAAATTTGATAAGATCTTTCAGCTCGTTCAATCGTAAATTGTAAGAAGATGCGTTCTCGTTCGTTTTCCTCTTGTTTATCAAAATATTCTCGTTGTAGCTTATGTTCTTCTTGTAATTGCTTTGTTTGTTGTTTATTCTGGATATGTGCGACATACACAGCTATCCCACCACCAACCAATGCTCCAAGCGTTGAACTGACAAATTGTGAATTAAAAAAATCAATCAAACTTTGAAAAATATCTAATTTCTCCATAATATTCTCCGTCTACACTCTTAATTTTCGTCAAACATTAATTGAAATTCTCAATTCATCTAATTATGTATTAGATCTTGAAGAATATTCATCACCTCAAATATTCAATATATCCTGAGATTTATGCTGTATATCAGGACAAATAAAGCCTTAAATTATTTTCATCCGAATCTTTTTTAGAAAATAATACATACAAAATAGTAAAATTGTCCCAATAAATCCTCTAATAGTCAATAAATTCATCTCTTCTCCCTAACTTTTCAATTATCTTCTAGCATTCTTTCGTTTAGCACACATAAAGAAAAGACGTTTTTCGTACCATCACAATATCAAAACCATTCCCAAAATCCAAATAGTATCAACCACAATAATTCTCCTTTATCTATATTTTATTAATTCCTCAACAACTTCATTAATTTTATCTATCTCTTCATCAACTATTTTCATGAAATTGTCAAAATTAATATCTACATAATACTCAATAAAATCCCTAAAATAATTGTCCGGAGTTGAAAACTGGGAATAAGGAATTTCTTTAATAGAATAATGAAAAATATTATTTCTAAATTGACTATCTCTAAGAAAATATTACCTTTTACGTAAATAGTAGTTTGTATTTTTTCTGCTAAACCAGAATTAATACTTTTGGAATATTTACTTAGAATTTTTGCTAAAGAATTGACGCTAACTAGATAAGATTGGATTTTTGAACGATAGAATATATTACCTTTATTTTAGAATACTTTCGGGAATAAGCTATTTAGAAAATTGTTCTGACATAGAATATTGAATAACTGTAATTGAACTTCAAGTGGCAGATTCCCTAGTAAAATATCTTGCCTTCTGTTATCCATTAAAAACTTATCAATATGTCTTAATTTACAACTTGAAATATCCAGTTTCATTGCTGGATCTAAATTAAAATCTTTTTCAAAATTTGAAGTGACCGAATTGATAAAAGCAGACAGATCACGAGAATAATCAATAAAAATTGGTTCTATTTCTTGTTCCCACTTTTCTATAGTTGTAAATTTATTTAACCTCAAAATATATACTCATTTGACTAATGTTTCCATAAGGAATATCATCAATAGTAAAACTCCCAAATCGTGCTGCACAAAGCAATAAACAAAAAATTTTTGATAAAAATTATAGTTCGACTCTAATAGGCGCTTTCTTTCAACCGCACTATTACTTAACTTATTACAAGCTTTTGCAAATTTATTATCAGAATAGAGCTTCACGCCAATTCTAATTTTTTTCATCATGGTTACAAGGTTTACATCTCTGATGTTTGGTAATTCTAAAATGATTCCTTGTTCTTGAAACTTCTCAATCCAGCCTAAACAAATTGATGATAAAAACGGGAAAAGTGGTATGAATATCTCAGAATTATCAAAATCGTCGGTAAAATTAGTTATTATATATAAAATTTGCTTTGCTTCCATCGTTTCTTGTAATAGAAAGTATAAATGATATATTTCCCAATAATTTTTCTTCGTTCATAATAATTCGCTTCCCATTTTTCACTCACCTGCAGTTTCATCAAGTTTGTGTAGGTTTCTTTTGATAGAATTATACCACGAAACCACCAAAAATCCCCTAGAAATCATTCTAAGGGATTGACTTTACCCTGCCATCTCTGCCACTTGTTCCGTTTTTGCTTTCTTGCTTGGACTGGATAGGCGGCGCTTGCTGTCGCGGATGGTGTTGAGGTCTTTGAGGAGTTTAGCAAAGTGGAGTTTTTCGGGATAGGCTTCTGCGGAGGCTGCGGTATAGCGCATAAAGAGGTCATAGATACGGGAGAGCTCGGTACGCAACTGCTTGGTTTTGCCGACTTCTTTGCTGGACTTGGCTGCACGCGCCAGAGTTTCTGCCCGGTCATAGTCTTCCTGAGCTGTTGCCACGGCGGTAAGCATCGGCAGAAGACCCAAGGTAGTCACTGCTGCATCATAAGGTTCCTCCTTGAGGGTTTTGAGGAGACTCTTGATTTCAGCAGTTGCGACATCGTTGGTATGCTTGGTGATGTCCTTATACTTCGCAAGGACTGGCGTTAGGGTTTCGTGGGCAGCTTTGAGATTGGGCTCCTTGATTTTGGCAAAGCCCCTATGCAAGGTAAACAGTCCGACTAGGGCACTGTCCCGCTCCTTATCCACTTCTGCTAGACTCAAGGTTTGTTTATTTTCTACGCTGGCCAACTGGGCTTGGAATTGCTCCAGCTTACTGTCAAAGACTTCAAGATGCTCATCATACATAGCCTCATCCTTGTAGGACTTGGCAAAGCTAGTGAGAACCTGATGTGAGTCCGTCATCAGGCTCTCAAACTCACGGTTAGTAAAGTTGCTGTAAGGCAGGGGGCGAATGGTGTAGGTTTTTGTCATAATAATCCTTTCCAAAAACATGATAAAACAAGTATAGCATGTGGTGATAAATCTTTGGCAAGGCTACTCTGAAATGTTATTTTTAAAACCCGAAAGAGCATTTTCCTCTTTTTCAAAGAAAAAAGACAGCAAAAATCCCCATCTGATTGCTAGTAAACCTTCCGACGGGGACTATTTGTCTATAAAAAACGAATCATCCGATCATTCAAGACTTAGAATACCTAGAAACTTTAGTGATTAGTGTCATCCTAGACATAGAATGCCAATCAATTTTAGTAAATCCTGTCATTCGAGGGATAGATTATTTGGAAATTTTCATAAATAGGACTATCTGAAAGCTAGATTCCCTCCAAATTTTAGTAAGGAAGACGATTCGACTCCTAGATTGGAGTAGGACGTTGATAAATGATATTGACTGAAGCCTTGACTGCTTCTTTTCTTCCTTATCTTCCCACTCCCAGTAGCTCAATAACCTCCTCAATCAGCCCTTTGATTTCTTTATCGCACAGAAGAGAAAGTTTTGATTACAGTTTCAGTCAATCATCATCTAAAAATCCATCTTATCTGGATCTGGAGCGCCGCCTTCAAGACCTTGAATGTTTTTCAACACTTCTAGGTCTGCTGGACTGAGGGTAATGTCAAAGCAGTCCAGATTGCTCTTGATTCGCTCAGGCGTAACCGACTTGGGCAGGGGCAGGAAGCCCTCTTGCAGGCTCCAAGCCAGAGCGATTTGGGCGACAGATTTGCCGTATTTATCGGCCACAGCCTTGACTTCTTCATTGCGGAAAAGTTCCCCTTGACCGAAGGGACCCCAAGCCTCTAGGAGAATATCATGCTTACGACAATAGTCCACTGTTTCAGCCTGATAGACACCAGGCGCCAGACGAATTTGATTGACCGCAGGCAAAATACGCGCTGTCTCAAGCAGAGGCTCTAGGTGGTGAGGCAGGAAATTGCTGACACCGATAGCTTGGATTTTCCCCTCCCGATAGAGGTCTTCCATAGCCCGCCAAACCTCTGCGTTGCGCTGTTTCCAAGCGTCCTGCTCCCGCAAAGGTTTTGGATTGGGCCAGTGGATAAGATAGAGGTCCAGATAGTCCAGCCCCAAACGCTCTAAGGAGCGGGCAAAAGCTCCTTGAGTCTCCTCATAAGTATGATTACCATTCCAGAGCTTGGTCGTAATAAAGAGCTCTTCTCGCGGTATACCACTGTCTTTGATTGCACTACCCACACTTCCCTCATTCTTATAAACAGCCGCAGTATCAATGTGTCGGTAGCCTGCTTCAAGTGCTGTTAGCACCGCCTGATAGGCCTCTTCACCATCTTGAGCCTTCCAAGTTCCAAAGCCCAAAACCGGAATCTCTACACCATTGTTTAATTGATAACGTTCCATCTCCGTCTCCTTTATTAAGCAAGCAGGCAGCCCAGTCAACTACCCCTTCCAACAAAAAATCTATTTCTTAGCTTTCTTTTTCAAGGATTTGGGTTTAAAGACATTCTCCTTGGTTGGTGCCATTCCCCTGCCGAGAAAACTATAAGTAATAAAAGTTATGCCAACTACAATCATGAGCATACGACTCAGATAACCTCATTATATCACGCCTCTTATTGCAATTCAAATCCTTAAAAACCTTTTCTTAACTACATGTATTTTAAAAAGTAAAATGAAAAGAGTCGGTTTCCCAACTCTTTCAAGATAAAAAGATTCTATTTAGCTTCGTATCGTTTTTCACCATCAAGATAAGTTGCAACGAGTTCTAAATCCTTGTCCAAAACGATAAAGTCCGCATCGTGACCTTCTTTGATTTGACCACAAACATCATCAATGTGAACTGATTTTGCTGGATTGAGCGTTGCCATCATAACTGCTTCATGTGGGTTGGCAATGCCCCATTTGACAACGTTCTTCAGTCCGTCTTTCAATTTCAAGATAGAGCCCGCGAGGTTGCCTGTTGATTTGAGACGAGCAGTTCCGTTGGCGACCACTACTGGAAATTCGCCCAACATATAATCTCCATCTTCCAAGCCGCCTGCAGTCATACAGTCTGTAATGAGCGCTACATTTTCGTGTCCTTTTTGCTTCATCAAAATATCACAGGCTTTCGGATCTACATGGTGTCCATCGCAAATCAATTCCGCATAAGTATGAGGCAGCTCGTACATAGCTCCGACCATACCAAGTTCTCGGTGGGTCAGACCACGCATTCCATTATAAGCATGAACCCAGACACTAGCACCCGCGTCCACAGCAACTTTTGCTTCTTCAAAAGTTGCATTTGAGTGTCCCAACGCAACCGTTACACCTTCATCAGTAATGGTTCGAACAAAATCTTCCACACCTTCTCGTTCTGGAGCTAAAGCGATTTTATTGAGCAAACCATTCGATGCTTTTTTCCAAGCACGAAATTCATCCATTCGAGGATTTTTCATGTAAATTGGATTTTGGGCTCCTTTATATTTTTCTGTGAAATACGGACCTTCAAAATATAAGCCACGAATCTTAGCACCTGTCGCTTCCTGATAATGAGCACCGATATTTTCTGTCACAGCCAAGAGTTGTTCATAGCTTGAAGTCAAAGTCGTTGGCAGAAAACTAGTCACCCCCGTCGTCAAGAGACCTTCACTCATCGTATGAAGGGTGCCCTCAATATTGTTATCCATGACATCGACACCGCCAAAACCATGAATATGGGTATCCACCAGTCCCGGTGCGATAGAATAACCTGTATAATCTATCACATCCGCACCTGCCGGAATAGCTTTCGTCCATTTGCCAAATTTACCATCTGTGATTTCTAAGTAGCCACCTTGACGGATACCATGGGGATAGAAAAATCGATCTGCTTGAATATATTTAGGCATAATAAAACCTCCTTCTTTCAGTGAGAGTTTGTATAAGCTGTCACTTTAGACAACTGTAAATGGTATTTTAAATCACTCTCGCATTGTTCATTATGTCTCTTTCATTATATCGCTTTCTTTTCTTTTTGTAAATGGTATAGACCTATTTGCTGAGTTTTAGGTGATCCTGTAGGGATTAAATTTAACTCTTACACTACTGTTTATACTATTCAGCTACAGTATAATGAATTTGTGATACACGTCATTTTAACTAACAAGCTAAATAGTTAACCAGCCTCATATTGGAAAAATCTGGCTTTGACACTGTTTATTCTAAAAAAGATAATAATGCGGACACTCCAATTTAAATTTTTGTTTGCTAGATAGTTTTTAATATTTAATTCATACCATTTCTATAATCGTCTTAATTCTTTTCCCATTGTTTGCAGATGATAATTGATATCTAATTCTGCAAGCCCTATCTATTTGTATAATTGATGTCATTTTACCTAGTGCGAAATAGATGGATCCTACCAAATAGGTTGATTTAGCTATTAAACTCCATCAAGTTAATACATTACTTTCTAATTATTTACACTTCTATGTTCTATCTTTTATTTGAATAATTGTCTGTATTGTGTTATAATAAATATGGAAAAAGTATTTTGTGTTGATTTTTGTCGCAAGGAGCTGATTTCCAATTTAAAAAAGACAAATCGGCTTTAAACGACTTTAGTCTGCGCCTAGCACACTTATCTTTGGAGGTGTATCATGAAAAAGAAAGTCTTTACAGTCGCTGTCTCCTTACTTACCATTCTGCTTTTAGTTGCTTGCGGTAATAATAAGAAATCAACAGACACATCATCTTCTGAAATACCCAAGACCAGTTCTAGTCAAAAAGCAGAACAAAGCTCAAAAACCATTGAATTTTCTACCACAGCTATTGACACAGTTATTTACGAAGGCAAAGGTGTCACACTTACCTATAAAGGGCTAGAAAAAGATGATTACGAATATACCCTTAAGTTAGCATATAAAAATACTTCCAATAAAGAATATGAAGTGCAAACTCGTAATGGTAAAGTCAATAATATTTCCAATAATGATGACCACAAAATTATCATTTGCTCTGATACCTTAAAAGCTTCTGCTGCTTCTGAAGGTAGTATTAAATTACCAATAAATGCTTTAGAAGCAGCTAGTATTACCAAACCAAAAGTTTTAGAATGCAATTTAGAAGTCATTTATGATATTACAGAAACTGTTGCCAAAATACCAATTAAGGTGACTTTTGAATAATGCAGTAGGGCTAATTTATAGGTTTTATTACATTATTTATGTATACCATTCAGCACATAGTGGTTAAACTAACTTTTGATATATTGTTCTAATAACAAACTAAACAACTAGCCAGTCCTCGCTTAATGAGGACTGGTTTTTATATGACTAGTTTCAGAGCAGATTTCGTTACCACTAGTTATGACAAGCCCTCATCACAGTGATGTTTTCATCAAAAACATAAGTTTATCTTACAAAACATACCAAAAACTTTTCTAAACCAATATCCACAATCCACTGATAACTAGCAATAAGAGGTTCGAATAGTTTAACAAATGCAACTTTACAAGAAAGATTTAATCAAAAGTAAAAAGTATATTTCGAAATTTATATTTTTCTCCTTGATGAACTGGTTTAGAGTTTGTAAGCTTTGATAAAGATAAACTGTGACATCTTTCAAGTTCTACTCTACCTCTATTTGCTCTATCACATTGGATTGATAACAGAGTCAAGCCAGTATTACAGCACAGATGTTCCACTTTTTCTTGTGTACCCAACTTGATCTCACAGAGTCATTATTAATAAACTTTCTACTTGATCATACAAGATAAGTAGGGTACAAAAAAATAAACCGCACCAGCAGTTTATTTCTCATGATTATATTTGTTCCGCTTGGACCTTTTCCGCTAAGTTCATGGCGTGATCCGCTACTCTCGTATAGTGAGAGATGATATCAATAAAGTTTACGCCTGCTTGTGTTGAGCATTCTCCTCTATTCAGACGATGAATGTGCGTTTTCCGTAGCTTTCGTTCCATTTTATCAATCGCTTCATGCTTAGCCACCAAACTATTGGCCAATTCAATATCATTATCTTCTACAGACTTCAATGATTCTTTTATGAAGCTGAGCGTCATATTGTAAATCAATTCCAACTCTTGCAAAGCTGCTGGAGAAAATTCCACCTTTTTCCGACGGATATAATCAGTCAAGTTAATCAGCGCTTCACCATGGTCCCCGATTCTTTCTAAATCTCGAGATGAATCCAAAATATTTGTCAGTACTTCACTTTCTTTTTGGCTAAGAGGCTCACTAGATAAATCAATGAGGTAACGTGTGAGATCTTCATCAATCTTATTGATTGCTTCTTCTACCTTGTGTCCCTTGTCTGCTGACTTTTCAGTATTGTTCACAATATAATCATAAGCCAACTCAAATGAACGCATCGCATAACGTCCTAAATGCAGCAATTCTTTTTTGGCATTTCCAAGCGCCAAAGACGGAGCTTGTTTGATTAAAATCGGATCTAAATAAAGCGGTTCATATTTCACAACTTCATCTTCACCTGGAATCAGTTTTGTTACCAAGGTAGCTAACAAGCCAATAAATGGAAATTGAATAATGGTATTGGTAACATTAAAAGTTCCGTGAGCAAAGGCAATAGTCATTTCTGGGCTTAAATGGAGAGCTGTTTGAAACCACTGAATCAAGCTTGTAAATGGTCCTAACACAATCAAACACAAAATGGTACCAACCACGTTAAACATTACATGAGCACCTGCCACACGTTTTGCTGCAATATTGGCACCTAAAGATGCAATAATCGCTGTAATCGTTGTCCCGATATTATCCCCAAAAAGAACTGGCAAAGCTCCTTTTAGCTCAATCAAGCCACTTGCATACAGATTCTGCAAAATCCCAATGGTAGCAGACGAAGCTTGAATGAGCAATGTAATCCCTGTTCCTACAAACACACCAAGGACTGGATTTCCACTTAACTTTATCATATATTCACGAAAAGCATCTAAATTTTTCAATGGCTCCATAGCACCACTCATCAAATTCAAAGCAAAGAAGATACCCCCTACCCCAAATAGAACGCGACCGATATTATTGATAGAGCGTTTTTTGGTAAAGAAGAGACAAATCGCTCCTAAAAAGAGAATGGGTAATGCATAATCGCCCAGTTTAAAACCAATGATAAAAGAGGTTACCGTTGTTCCAATATTGGCCCCCATGACAATCCCAATTGCCTGTCTGAGTGTTAAAAGGCCTGCACTCACCAATCCAACTGTAATAACTGTCACACCTGAACTTGACTGAATCAAGGCTGTTAGACCAATCCCAACTAGAACGCCAAAAAATGGATTGCTGGTATATTTGTCAATGAAATAACGAAGCCGATCACCCGCAGCCTGCTGCAAACCATCTCCCATCATTCGAATACTATATAGGAAAAGTCCTAAACCGCCTAAAAAGCTAAATATAATTTGCTGCCAATTGATGGACATCTTTTCTCCTCCGAAAAATCTGTAGCGGATTATCTCCTTTTCTATTTTAAAGGATAAGTGTAAAAGTAACAAGCCTTTTTTAGCATTTTTATCAAAAAAAGAAAGAAAAATAGAATTTCCTTTCTTTTTAAATATATTGATATAGCTAAAATCACGTTTTATTTTTGTTCTAAATCGCGGAGCATTTGGTCAATTTTATTCCCGTATTCAATGGATTCATCTTTGATAAATGTCAAATCAGGAATTTTATACATCTTCAAGTTGTGACCCAATTCACGTTTGATCGTTCCTTTGGCTTTTTCTAAACCAATTTGAGCTTTTTCTTGCTCAGAAGCAAGGTTGCTCATCAGCGTGTAGTATACTTTTGCCATTGACAAGTCGCCCAACATTTGCACATCTGTAATGGTAATTCCTTGAACACGCGGATCACGAACTTTTTTTTGCAAAATTTCATTGACTTCACGTTTGATTTCCATGCCCACACGATCCACACGAAATTGATTTGCCATGATATCTCCTTTCACTTACTTTAGAAAAAGGTTGAGGCAGACTTCAATAAATCATAGTCTGTCTCTCTTCCATTCATATCTTATTTTGTGATTTCTTCCATGATGTAGGCTTCAATCATGTCGTCTACCTTGATGTCATTGTAGTTCTCAACCATAAGACCACCTTCTTGCCCATTTCCGACTTCTTTCACATCATCCTTATAATGTTTGAGGCTAGCAAGCGCACCATCAAAGATGACAACACCATCACGAATCACACGAACCTTAGAATCACGAGTTACTTTACCGCTAACCACCATAAATCCGCCGATGGTACCGACTTTAGAAACCTTGAAGGTTTCACGAATGACAGCTTCGCCAATAATTTTTTCTTCAAATTCTGGATCAAGCATCCCTTTCATGGCATCTTCTACTTCTTCAATCACTTTATAAATGATACTGTGAAGACGCATTTCGACGTCATCCGCTTCAGCTTGTTGACGAGCTTGTGGAGTAGGACGAACGTTGAAACCAATGATAAAGGCATTTGAAGCTTCCGCAAGAGTCACGTCAGACTCGTTAATAGCACCAACCGCTGAGTGAACAATCGTGACTTTAACGCCTTCTACTTCAATCTTTTGAAGGGAAGCTGTTAAGGCTTCGGCAGAACCTTGCACGTCTGCTTTGATAATGACATTGACAGACTTGACTTCGCCTGCTTTAAGGGTATCAAAGAGATTTTCAAGACTAACACGGTGAGTTGCTTGACGTTGCTTCATGAGAGCACGTTTTGCACGTTCTTCACCAGCTGCACGCGCTGCTTTTTCATCTTCATACACTGCAAAATGATCACCAGCCATCGGTGTTTCATTTAGACCTGTGATAGATACTGGTGTCGATGGCCCCGCAACTTTCACTCGGCGTCCACGGTCATTGGTCATGGCACGTACACGTCCAAAGGTATTTCCGACAACGATTGGATCCTGCACATTCAAAGTACCTTGTTGAACGAGCAGAGTTGCCACTGCACCTTTTCCTTTATCCAAGCGCGCTTCGATAACCGTACCAATTGCGCGAACATTTGGATCGGCTTTTAATTCTTGAATTTCGGCTACAAGGAGAACTGTTTCGAGCAACTCCTCAATATTTTGATTGAATTTCGCTGAGATTTCAACAAATTCAGAATCACCGCCCCAAGCAGTTGACATAACGCCATATTCAGCTAATTCACCGATAACCCGTTCAGGATTAGCACCTGGCTTATCAATCTTATTAATCGCTACAATAATTGGTACATTTGCTGCTTTTGAGTGGTTAATCGCTTCAATTGTTTGAGGCATTACCCCGTCGTCTGCTGCCACAACAAGAATCGTAATATCTGTGACAGAAGCACCACGTGCCCGCATAGAAGTAAAGGCCGCATGCCCTGGTGTATCAAGGAAGGTAATTTTCTTACCATTTTCTTCAATCTGGTAAGCACCAATATGTTGTGTAATCCCACCTGCTTCACCTGTAGCAACACGAGAATTACGCAAGGTATCCAAAAGTGTTGTTTTCCCATGGTCAACGTGTCCCATGATGGTCACAACTGGCGGACGTTCTACTAAACCATCTGGATCAAGATAATCTTCATCCACAAAGAAGCGTTCGATATCTGCATTGTCCACTTCAACTTTAGCATGTGCTTCAATGCCATAATCCACCATCAGAAGTTCAATGGTATCGCCGTCCAACGATTGATTTTGCGTTGCCATAACTCCCATCATAAAGAGTTTCTTGACAATTTCAGCAGGTTCGCGCTTAATCCGCTTTGCAATCTCTGCAACGGTCATGCCTTCTGTATATTCAAACTCTTTTGGCAATTCATGGAACTTGCGTTCTGTAACTGGTTTTGGAGTTTGGTTATTGTTCCGATTATTCTTGCCTTTTTTATTTTTCTTGTTATGATTCCAATTACTATTCTTTTGATTTCTCACTTGATTTTGACTGCTTCGATTCTTTTGTTGTTTTCTTGGACCATCTTCTTCGCGATCAGAGTCATCGCGTTTCTTGTCTGGTCGAGCTTGTTTTTTACGACGAGTGTCAACTGCGGGAGTCTGACTCGCTTCAGGAGCAACTTGGGGCTGTGGAGCTGGCTTTGTTGCTTCCACGATAGGAGCTGCTACTTGAAATAATTCTTCTACAGGTTCTTTCCGTTTATTCTGCTCGCGTTGAGCTGCTTTCGCAGCCTGAGCTTGTTTGAAACGTTCTTCACTACCACGAGCGTATTCAGCATTTTGTTCAGCTTTCAGAGCTGCTGCACGTGCTTTAAAATCAATGCGTGGTCCTTGATTCGTTTGAGGGCGGTTTTGATTTGTAGCATGTGAACGATTTTGCCCTTGGCGACGGTTGTCTTGGTTCCGATGATTGCGATTGTCGCGTTGTTCGTTGCGATTTCCTCGGTCATTGCGATTTTGATTGCTTCGATCATTACGCTGTTTGCTCTCATCTCGATTTCGCTTATCGCCATTTTGTTGTGTTTGCGGACGATTGTCTCGCTGTTTATTCCGTCGTTCTGCTTGCTCTTTTGCTCTTGCCTCTCGTTCAGCCTTAAAATTACGACTTTTTGGTTTTGCAGGCGCCGACTTCATTTCCACTTCCGACTTTTGCGTCGGAGCTGCTGCCTTCGGCTCTGCTTTCTTCTCAGCCACGGTCGTTTCTTTCGCTGCTGTTTGAGCTGAAGGTTGCTCTTTAGGCAACGATTGAGTCGGCTTTTGAGTCGTTTCTTTTTTAGGAGCTGCTGCTTGAGAAAAGCTAGCTGTGATACGTGTTGCTATTTCACTTTCCACGCTGCTGGCATGACTTTTTACCTCAATACCAAGCTCTTTTGCACGCGCCACAATTTCCTTGCTTTCTTTTCCCAGTTCTTTCGCGATTTCGTACAATCTTACTTTAGACAAATCTTGTCCTCCTCTTCTATTCCATAAGAGACCTCATTTTCTTTGTAAATCCAGCATCAGTGATGGCAAGCACTTTTCTTGCCTTGCCTACTGCGGTGCTTAATTCCAGTGTTGAAAACACGGTTGATACTTCTACTTTATAGTAATGACTTTTATCAGTAATTTTCTTGGTCAAATTTGGAGCAGCATCATTGGATAAAAAGACTAACTTTGCTTTCTTATCTTGTATTGCCTTAACAACCAATTCTTCACCCGATATGATGCGACCTGCTCGTTGTGCTAAGCCAAGTAAATTTGCTAGTTTTTGCTTATTCAAGACCTAACTCTCTTCTTTTGACCTTGTGATCCACATAAGCAATCAGTTCATCGTAAAAATCGTCTTCCACTTCCATATTGAAACTGCGATTAAAGACTCGTTTTTGCTTAGCTTGAAGCGCTTCTTCATTATCAAGTTTGATATAAGCTCCACGTCCGTTCGCCTTACCTGTCGGATCAATGAAAATTTGACCTTCTTTGTTTTTGACAATGCGGAGTAAATCACGCTTGTCAATGACTTCATTTGAAACTACTGATTTTCGTAAAGGGATTTTTCTTGTTTTTGCCATTCTTTCCCTCCTTTAGTCTGCTGCTTCAACTTCACTTTCCACAAATTCTGTTTCTACAGGACTTTCAATTGTTGCAAATTCATCTGCTTCTTCAGCAAATCCACCCAGCTCACCTGCTTCTTCCATAGCTTCAAATTCACTTGCAGATTTGATGTCAATTCTGTAACCTGTCAAATGAGCTGCCAAGCGTACGTTTTGTCCGCGACGACCGATTGCAAGAGACAATTTGTTATCTGGCACAACGACAAGAGCATGCTTGCTATCTTGACTGTCAAAGATGACTTGATCCACTTCTGCCGGAGCAATCGCATTGTAGATGAATTCAGCAGGATCTGCTACCCACTCAATCACATCGATGTTTTCTTCAATAGGAATCATACGGTCTGATTTTGCATCATACTTAGCTGGATGAAACTTGCTGGTGATTTTCTTGATGTTTGCGCCACCACGTCCAACGATTGTACCAATTGCATCTACATTTGGGTTGTGACTGCGTACCGCAACCTTGGTTCGATCACCTGCTTCACGAGAAACGCTCATGATTTCAACCGTTCCGTCATAAACTTCAGGAATCTCTTGCTCCATTAAGCGTTTGATCATTTCTGGATGACTGCGGCTAACAAAAACATTCACACCGCGAGGATTGTCCTCAACCTTATAAACAAAAACTTCAATGCGATCATGTGAAGCAAAGACTTCTCCAGGAATTTGGTCTTGTTTAGACAACTGCGCTTCAATGCTGCCAAGATTGACATAGATGAAACGATTGTCAAAACGTTCGACTGTTCCTGACATGATTTCATTCTCATGTTCTTTGTACTTATTGTAAGTAATTGCCCGCGTTTGTTTGCGCATTTTTTCCATAATTGTTTGCTTAGCAGATTGAGCTGCTACCCGACCAAATTCAGCCGGTGCTTCTTCAAATTTGATTTTATCACCAAGTTCATAAGCCGAGCTAATAGCAAGAGCATCTTTTAAGCTGATTTCCAAACGGCTATCAAAAACTTCGTCCACCACTTCACGAACCGTATAGACACGAAAATCTCCTGTTTTTTCATTAAATTCAATAGCTGCACTATCTGACTGACCATAACGGCGACGATAAGCTGAACGAAGTGACTCAGTCACTGCTTCGATAATGTCTTCTTTTTTAATCCCTTTATCTTCTTCCAAAATGCGGAAGGCCTCTAGCATTTCTTTACTCATGTCTTTTTCGCTTTTGTAAAAACAAAAGCAATCCTTTCTTTTTTCTTGCTAAAATTTGACTGCTAATCTTGCTTTAGATACTAGTCTGTAAGGAATTTGAACAACTTTCTTACGCGTCTTATCCCTATATTCCATTGTTAAATGATCTTCCTCAAAAGAAAGCAATGTTCCTTCAAAGGTTTTACTTTTATCAACTGCCTGATACAGACTAACATGGATATATTGCCCAACTGCATCTGCTAATTGTTCTTTCGTTTTCAGCGGACGTTCCAACCCTGGGCTAGTTACTTCAAGAAAATACTGCTCAGGAAAGGGATCCGGCTTAATCATATCTAAAAGTGGACTGATGATGTCCGTCAATTCTGCCGTATCATTTACAGTAATTCCTCCCGGCTTATCTACAAAAATACTAAGAACATGGTCGCTCCCCATCTTACCGTACTCAATATCCACTAATTCATACGGTTCTTGAACGACTGGTTCAACAACTTCTTTTACTAATTTGACAATCGTTGTGATAAGACTACACCTCCTCACAGATAAGAGGCGAAGATATTTCCTCGCCTCTCTTTCATATTCATTATCTACATTATAGCATAAGAAAAAGGAAAATACAAGAAAATTTATTCTTGTATTTTATTTGATGCTATTATACTTATCAATCGTAAGAAAATTGATTGATTTCAGCATTGTGGTTGACAGATAATTCTAAAAAGAATTGACTATAAAGTCAAATAGAATAATCTACAATCAAAATCACTCCTCATAAAGGTTTTTTATTTCGAAATTAAATAGCAAATAATTGACCTACAAGATAAGTTACTGTCATAGTCAAAAGTCCAATGACTAAGTTTCGAATCATGGCATTTTTTATCGGTGCTTTTCCTAACTTGGCACTGGTGTATCCCGTTCCCAATAGCGATAAAGCAACGATGACTACTGTCGCCGGAATTCTATAACTAGCAGAAAAGAAGACAATGCTCAGCATGGGAAAGATAGCTCCTGCTACAAAAGCGATAAAGCTGGAGATTGCTGCATGCCAAGGATTAGTAAATTCTTCCACTTCAATACCATACTTTTCCGCTACCAAAGCTTTGAGAGGATCCTTTAAAAAAGCTCGATTGGTTAAAAGCTGGGCAGAAGTCTCACACTCGCCATTCTGGATATAAGCTGCATAGAGCGACTGCCTAGCAATATCTGGATTTTTCATTAAAAGATCTCGCTCTCTGACAACTGCGGCCTCCTCCGTATCCTTTTGAGTGGAGACAGATACATATTCACCACCTGCCATGGAAAAAGCTCCCGCAAAGACTGCTGCTAACCCAGAAAGAAAGATAATCCAAATACTTTCTGTTGCACTTGCTACCCCTATTACCACACCCGCGATAGAAATAATACCATCATTGGCCCCCAATACTCCAGCTCGCAAAATATTAAGCCGACCGCTAAAATTCTTATCAATTTCTTGTTCTCTCATCATCGTCAACCTTCTCTTTTTACTTTATTTAGAATTATTATAAATAAAAACTTAATCAAGCACAAGAGAAAAGAACAAAATGAGAAAAGTTCTACTATATTAATAAAATTTCTTGAACATCTACTTGGACAGCAACGTTTTACTTTTTAGCAAGCTCAAAACAAGACCATTCTACCAAATCACACACACACATATATATGTATGATAAAAGGTCATCCGATTGATACCACAATCTTCTACAATGTCCTGAATCGTAAATTTTGTTAATAGTTTTTATAACAAAATGTTTAAATGAAGCTTCTAACGTTCATTTTGTCGCTTGAGACATTCTTTTGTTCCTCTTGTCTTTTAGCAATCTTTTCTCCTGAAAATCAGAAAAGGGAGTGGGACAGAACTAAAAATTGAAAATTTTTAGTTCGTAGTCCCACCCCCGCAAGAGTGCTTAAACAGTTATCAAGCTGTTTAAGGTTGTAGATGAAGAAAACGAAGTTTTCGCCAAAAGTGCTCTTCCGAGCTTGAACAGCGAATGAAGAGCCCAATCACCTACTGCGTTATTCGTTTATTACTAAATCTGATAGAAGCTGGGACACTTTTTGCCCAGCCTCTTTCAATTATCTATTTCACCTTAAAACTCTGCCTCAACCCGATAGATGACTTGACCTTTGTTGACAAATTTTTTCTCGTACTCTGTCAGCACATTATCTTCAAAGTCGCTCGCGTGTAAATCTAACCAAACACCATTTAGTTTCATCCCGTATTGAGAAAAGCTCACTAAGCTATATTCAAAAAGACCACGATTATCTGTTTTGAAATGAATCTCACCATGTTCTGGTAAAATTTGCTTAAAGGTATCGAGAAAAGATTTGTAGGTCAAGCGCCGTTTTTCATGGCGTTTCTTGGGCCAAGGATCAGAAAAATTCAGATACAAACGATCAATCTCTCCATTTTCAAAGTAGTTGGTCAAATCAGAACCATCTACCCAAAGGAGCTTGATATTGGGAACATCAGTTGCTAAAACCTTATCCAAGGCGTAACTCAAAACGGATTTTTGAATATCAATTCCGATATAGTTAATTTCTGGATGAGCTTTTGCCATTTCTGAAACAAACGCACCCTTTCCACTTCCCACTTCAATATGAATGGGGTGCTTATTCCCAAAAATCTCATGCCACTTGCCCTTTGCTTCAGCAGGATTTAAAATTACATATTGTGGGTTTGCTTCTAGTAATTCCGTCGCCCCTTTACGATTTCTAACTCTCATGACACCTTTTTCCCGTATTTTGAACGGAAGTTACGTAGTGCATAAATCTCCCGATTCACATTTTCCAAGTCTGCATTTTCATAATACTTAGCAATCTGACATAGGTAAGCATACTGACCATACCAGTACAATTTTTTCAATACCGTTTCATTATACCGATAGCCATAGTAGGTCAACCATTCTTTCCAACGCACCTCTGGAATATAATGGCTTAATATATGAGCCACATCAAACATACGATCTGTCAATCGAACAGAATCCCAATCTACTAAATACACCAATCCACTATCTGTCTCAATCCAGTTACTATGACGCACATCGCCATGCACAATTGTTGCATAATCCTCGCGAAATTGTGGTAAATGACTACGCATATCATTTAAAACCGACCGCAAGTAATGATTATTTCCAATTGCCAATGGTGCATGTTCTAACCAAGATTCCAATAAATCTGCTGGCGTCTCCAAAGCATAACCCAACCGACGCAACTGTGTCATCAAAGGACGTGAACGATGCAGCCGTGTCAAAATATTTACAATTTGTTTTTTGTCCATTTCAGTCGGCGTCAAAATTTTTCCTGATAGCCATTCCTGTGCACTCATGACATTGCCGTCTGCCATGCGACGACTCCACAATAATTGCGGTGCGATTTGTTCTCTAGCTAAACCTACTAAGATTGGGGTTGTATTCATCTTGACGAAAACGCGCGCCCCATCTGGATAGGTGCCCATGTAGGCTTTCCCACTTTTACCTGCAATTGGTGTCAGAGTTAGCTCATTATCAACCAAGTCCATTGTTCCCCTCCGTAAAAAGTTTCCTATCTATTTTACTAATTTTACTTCCTTTAGTCAACCAAACTTCTTAATTTGAATGGTAAATAAATGACATAGAGTAGGAATGTGATTCCTATCATAAAAAGCAAAGCTACTCTATCTTGGAAAAACAGCAAAGCCATCATTGTTTCCACAAAAAGCACGCTGTAGCCAATAAGAGCAATCACTTGTTTCACTCCTTTTAACTTTGAGTTGATTTCTAAAGGGAATAAGAACGTCAAATATTGGTAATCAAAGGCATGGTACAAGGCTGTCAACTGAAATAGCAGGAGATAATTTAACAATGCCACAAATATGGCAGCAATCCACGATTGACTGATAAAACCAATTCCCAAAAGAGACAGAAACAGCAACCGTATAGTCAAGGCAAGAAAATCACCATTGCGCAAATAAGAACGCAAATACATATTTTGCCAAGTAGTTGACTGTCTTTTTGGTAGAATATTCGTCAAACCATCAAGATATGCTCGGCGTTTTACGCTATTGGAAATTCCCTTAACATTGGTAAAGAGAGCAAAGAAACGTAGGATTGTCTGCTTGCGTCTTTCTTCATAAGCAATGAGATAGCTCCAATTCACCCCTGCACCTTGGTAAAATTTTTGACTTTTCTGCAAAAATACGAACCATTTTGCTAGCAACATAAGAAATACAAGAATAAGCCATCCCAAAAATGGCAGACCTAAAGCAAGAAAAAGTGGCGCAGCTAGCAATAGAACAGCCGTTTGAAGCAAGGCCCATAATCGATAAGATAAACGCGTTTGTTCTTGTAAGTAGCTTTTTAATTCCTCCTCTTTGACTAACAAAAATAAACTATCTGGTTTTTCCATATAAGTCGCGATTCGTCCCAAAGGCAATAATAAGAACAAAAGAACCACTAAAACAAGAATGATTGGCAGGTGATTTTTAGGAAAATTTCGTAACAGTTGACTGTATTGAACAGCTAAAAAGCCAATAAAGACCAATAAAAAGAGGACAAAATGGTCATTAAAAACATAGCGTGAATACTTCAAACATTGATTGCGAAATACTTGCCTGCGCTTTTGAAACAGATTTCTCATAGGCTCGCCTCTTCTGTCAAAGCTAGATAAATGTCATTGAGACTAGCTTCTGGCATGGCAAATTCTGCTTGTAATTCTGCTAAATTGCCTTTAGCTCGGATTTCTCCCTTATGCAATATCACGAATGAATCACACATCTTTTCTGCCGAATCCAGCACATGCGTACTCATAAGAATTGACTTGCCTTTTGCCTTTTCATCCTCCAAAAGCTCTATCAAGTCAGCAATGGCAACTGGATCAAGTCCTAAAAATGGTTCATCAACGATAAAAAGGCTGGGGTCAACCACAAATGCACAGATAATCATGACTTTTTGCTTCATCCCCTTAGAAAAATGCACCGGAAACCAATCCAATTTTTCTTTCAAGCGAAACATCGTCAATAATTTCTCCACGCGCGCAAAAGCCACCTTTTGCTCCACATCATAAGCCATAGCAACCGTTTCAATATGTTCTCTTAAAGTCAATTCTTCGTACAAACTAGGTGTTTCCGGAATAAAACCAATTTTCTCACGATAAGTCGTAGGACTATCTTGCAGTTTGGCACCGTCAATTAAAATTTCACCCTTATAAGGAGTTAAAAGTCCGATAATTTCATTGATTGTAGTGGATTTACCTGCACCATTCAAACCAATCAACCCCACCAATTCCCCATTTCCTACTGTGAAACTGATATCTTTTAAAACAGGGATATTCACATAGCCCCCTGTAAGCCCTTTTATTTCTAACATATTTTCTCCAAATTCTGGTATAATGTTCTTATATTATAACAAAATCTAACAAAGTAGAGGTAAATTTGATGGCAGATTGCATTTTTTGTAAGATTATTGCAGGAGAAATTCCAGCTTCTAAAGTATATGAAGACGATGAAATTCTAGCATTTTTAGACATCTCACAAGTAACGCCCGGACATACCTTGGTTGTCCCTAAAAAACATTTCCGCAACATGCTTGAAATGGACGGTGAAGCTGCCAGTCAACTCTTTGCACGCATTCCAGATATTGCTCGTAAAGTGATGAAGGCGACTGGTGCAAAGGGAATGAATATCATCAATAACAACGAAGAAATTGCCGGTCAATCTGTCTTCCATACACATGTCCATTTAGCACCACGCTATACAGAAAATGATGATTTAAAACTGACTTTCGTGGCGCACGAACCAAACTTCCCTGCTCTTGCAGAATTAGCTGAAAAAATTTCAAAAGCATAAGGAGAAACCATGAAACTTAGTAATCTATTGTTATTCACCGGTGCAGCTGCAGCCAGCTTTTTCCTTGTTAAAAATAGAGAAAAACTCATGAACGAGGCTGTTGAAAGTTATGAGCTAATGGACAGGATTCAAGACAATCTACAAAATATTCAACGAAATCTCCAAGTCGTTCAAGAGCAAAAAGATAATCTCCAAACAATTTCACAGGATTTGACTTACCAATTCAAACTTTTTGAGCAAGACGCTACTGCTCGACTTCAGCAAATTCAAGATATCTGGAAGGCTCACATCAACTAAGAAATAAAAAAGAATTTAGACACACGCTAAATTCTTTTTTATTATGTCATTGTCCGTATTGACCGTAATACTGTCCATTTTGGTCTGTTCCATAAGGATTGCTGGAATACGCAGAAGAATCAGCAGCACCAGTTGTTGCGCCATTTCCTGACTGATTGGAACTAGGAGCGGCACTGCCATACAATTCTTCATATAAAACTGCATTGGTTTCCAATTCAGTCACTTCGTCCAAGCCAAGCGATTTTCTCAGAACATTTTGCATTTCCAACATATGCTCCGAAGTTACGATTTGGTAAGATCCACCGTCTGGTAAAGTGGCCCCCTCACCTTTCAATTGTTTACTTTCAATATTTTTAAAAGCATCTTGGTAACCTAATAATTGCGGAATGCTACCCGAAGACAACTCAACATTGGTCTGCATATTGTTGCTAACAGCTTTTAAAATTGCTTGATAGTGGCTGACACTGTTTAAGCTCAGCACTTTTTGGATCACTTTTTGAATGACTTCTCGTTGACGCTTTTGACGACCATAATCTCCTTCTGGATCTTGATAACGCATGCGAGAATAAACCAACGCCTGATCTCCGTTGATGTGTTGCTTACCTGGTTCAACAACTGCTTTGTATTCTGGTTCATTTTCTTCAATCGAAATAGGGAAACCAAGTGTGTTATTGACCGTGATACCGCCAACAGCATCAACCAATTGTACCAGACCTTTCATATTGATAAGCACATAGCGGTCAATGTGAATATTCATCATCTTTTGCACTGTGGAAATAGCTAGCTCAGCTCCACCATTTGCATAAGCCGCATTAAGCTTTGCTTGCATGGTTTCATCGCCATTTTTTATATTGGTGAGAATATCCCGCTCCAAACTCATCATCGTGGTCTTTTTTGTTTTAGGATTGACCGTCATGAGAATCATGGAGTCACTATTTCCAGCCCACCGATCTGAGCGTGAACCACTACCCGTATCCACCCCCATTAAGAGCAAGGTAAGCGGTTTGGTAGCTGCAATGACATCTGTATCTTTCCCAAAACTCTTGTAAGTCTTAGACAAAGCATCTGTTGATTGGTTATAAATAGTAAATCCATAAACGCCTAGTCCTGCAACCGTTACAAGACACAAGCTTAAAAACATTAAGATAATTTTTTTTAACATATTATTCTAATCTATCAGTTTTCCCATTAGGTAAACATCAAGAAATTTCCCTTCTGCAAGATAGGCTCCTCTTTTTTGAATGCCCTCAATCTCAAACCCAAACGTCTGATACAAATGAACAGCACGTTCATTTCTTACTTGTACAGTTAATTCTAATCGCCGAATCACTCCAGAATTCTCTGCCCAGTCAATTGCCTCTTCCAAAAGAAGTTTTCCTAAACCTTGATTCCAAAATGCTCTTTTAACCACGATAAAGACCTGCCCGATATGACGAATTCGCTCATGAAAATCAGCTGTAATGCTCACAAGCCCAGCAATTTCATTTTCTAATAGTGCAATTAGATAAATCTGATTATCTGACGCAGCTTGATGTTGAATGAAAGAGCTCATCTGCTCTTCTGTCATCAAAATCCCTGCGTCATCTAATGTCATGTAATCTGACTCTTGCCCAACCTGATTAAGAAAATCAATTAAAGATTTGGCATCTTGAGGTTCTGCTTCTCTTATAACTAGCTCTAACTCAGCCATTGACAAATTCCTCAAGCAGTTTCTCAGCTCGATGTCCTTTTGCGTCAAAGACCAATTCTCGACCATCACTTTTTCTTAAAATTGTCAATTTGAGATAGTCACTTGGCAAACTATCTCCCAACAATTCGCCCCATTCAATAACCGTCACTCCATCTCCAAAGAGAAAATCGTCTAAATCAATAGAATCTGGATCTTCCCCAATGCGATAAACGTCCAAATGATAAAGAGGCAGGCGTCCGTCATATTCTCGTACAATAGTGTAGGTCGGACTTTTAATCATTTGTTTGATACCCAGTCCACGCGCTAAACCTTTGGTGAAGGTTGTTTTCCCAGCACCCAAGTCACCCGTTAAAATCAAAACATCTTGTTTTCGGAGTAAAGCGCCTAATTTCTCGCCCCACGCCATCAACTCATCTTCATTATGGCTAAACATTCTTTTATTATACCAGAAGTTTTCATTTTCTGCTGAAATTTAACAAAAGAAAAGAGGCTGGGGCAAAAGTCCTTAACCTCGTCAGATTTTTATGAGTTTCTTGCAAGTCGCAGTGGTTGAGTGGGTTCTATTCGGTTGATAAATAAACCTTTACATCCCTACTCAACTGTGCGGGGGTGGGACGACAAAATCAAATTTCTTCGAAATTACCGATTTTTGTCCCACTCCCGATTTTTCAATCATTAAGCCAAAGCTAGACTGATAAAATTTAGGATAAACAAAGCATCCAACACCCAGATAATTGGATGAACTTCCTTGGCTTCACCTTTGATGATTTTCACAAAAGCATACATGATGAATCCTGCGGCAATACCATGAGTAATACTATAAGTAAAGCCCATGAAAACGGATGTAAAGAATGCTGGTACTGCTTCTGATAAATCGTCCCATTCAATATCTTTCATGCTAGAGAGCATCATAATTCCCACAATGATAAGAATAGGTGCTACCGCTACTGTTGGTACAATAGCAAGAAGTGGACTAAAGAAACTTGACACAGCAAACAAAGCTGCAACGACAAGCGCTGTCAAGCCAGTACGACCGCCCGCTTCAATTCCAGCTGCACTTTCTACATAAGTCGTAACATTTGAAGTCCCTGCAATCGCGCCAATCGTTGTCCCAACCATGTCTGAAAACAGCGCCTTGTCCATTTTAGTCTGAAGCCCAGACGAATCTTTAGCAGCTTCTTCATCTGCAATATTAAAGATACCTGCTTTACGCCCTGTACTAATCAAAGTTCCAATATTATCAAAAATATCTGTTAATGAAAAGGCCAAAATGGCAAGAAGTACTTCTGGAATGCGAGCTGGTTTTGCAAATAAAGCTAACAAACCGTCTTTGCCTAAAGCTGCACCAAAAATCTTTCCTAAATCCTGAACAGCAGCACCGATATTATTGGAAGCAAAATTGATTTTTGAAAGGTCTACGACCCCTACCAAAATGGCTACGATTGTTGTTGCCGCAATGGAGAGAACAATCCCTCCGCGAATGCGTTTAAGGACAAAGAAAATGCTGATGAGAATTCCAAACAAAGCGACAAGAACAGCTGGATTGTTAAAATCTACCAAGCCCGGTGTTGCCATTCCATTAGCCGTAATAGCCGCTTGTGCCTTATCAGCGCCTTTTCCCGCAACAGTATAGGTTCCTGGATCGATTGAAAATTTCAAAAGTCCTGCTTTTTTCACTCCGATATAAGCTAAGAAAATCCCAATCCCACCAGAAATAGCGTATTTCAAGCTCTCTGGAATTGCATGAATAATAATTGTACGAACTTTGGTTAGCGTAACAACAATGCTGATAATCCCGCAGAGGAAAACCATGGCAAGCGCTTCTTGCCAAGTATACCCCAGTGCAAACACAACGGTATAAGTAAAGAAAGCATTCAGTCCCATACCAGGCGCCTGAGCGTAAGGAATGTTGGCATACAAAGCCATCATCAGCGTCCCTGCAACAGTCCCAATGATAGTCGCTAAGAAAACACCTTGTGCTGGCATGCCTGTTTGACTGAGCATTTCAGGGTTGACAAAGAGGATATAACTCATTGCAAAGAAAGTGGTTAAACCAGCAAGAACTTCTGTACGAACCGTCGTACCGTTCTCTTTTAGTTTAAAAAACTTGTCCATTTTTAAAATCTCCTTAAATTTTACGAACGATAATAGATATAATATCACAAAACATTCACGATTTCAACAGAAGTTTTAAAAGCAAACAAATTAATTCAATGTTTTATACAGAAAATCTTTATTTAGACTGATTTTTACTCAAAAAGACCAAGGACATGATTTGAATAAAGGTAAACCCTAAAATGAATAACAGGCGCTCCCTCTGCAAAGCAGCTGCCAACCGCTCAAAGACTAACGTAGGATGGCTGACTAGATCCCAAGAATTGAGCCGATCATAGCGACCAATGTAAATTGCGAGACTCGATAAAAATGAGACGGCTCCAATAGCCAAATATTCCAGCCACCATTTGAGCTTCAAATAGCCCGAAATCAAATTCCAGCTCTCTATTCCGCATAGAACCCCGAAGAAAATACTTGGAACAAAGGCCATAAAAAGGTGTAGACTTTCTCGGTTCCACAAGGTGTCACTCACCCAGTGCATGTGTACCAAGTCTGTAATCATATAGAACGTATTGGGATAAAACACTAGCCAAAGAATTGCTATAGGCAAGAAAAACCATTTTTTCTTAAATTGAATGGCTATAAAAACCGCATCATAGGCAACCAAAGCTAGAAACATATTCCAAATCAAATCTGGACCTTTTGTCAAAATTCCTTCAGCATAAATGATAGCAGAAATAATCGCAAAGAAAATATGAATGATAATTGTTTTACGCATACTCGATTTCCTCCTTCGTTATATAAGAAAACATTATATCACAAATTCTGCACTTTCATCTTAAAATCTGCTATAATAGAAAACAGCACAAATGAAAGAGTAGACTATGACAAAAAAAGTAATTGCAGTAGATTTAGACGGAACCTTGCTCAATTCTGACAGCAAACTATCTGAATTTACAAAAGAAACAATTAAAAAAATTTCTAAAAAAGGACATCATGTTGTCATCACAACCGGACGCCCTTATCGAATGGCACGGGAATTTTATAAAGAATTGGAACTACACACTCCAATGATCAACTTTAATGGCTCTTTGACCCATATCCCGGAGAAAAAATGGCAACAGGAAAGATGTATCACCTTAGATAAAGAATATCTATTAGACATTGTCAAAAGGAAGGAAGAGATTGAAGCAGACTTCATTGCTGGAGAATATCGAAAGAAATTTTATATCACAGCCCCCAATGAAACGATTGCCAACCCGAAATTATTTGGTGTAGAATCTTTTCAACCTGAAAATCAATTTAATCCAGAATTGGTTACCAAAAATCCCAACTGTATCCTTTTGCAAACGCATGCCAATGATAAATATGCTTTGGCGGATGAGTTGAATCAATTTTATCAACAACAATTATCTATCAACACTTGGGGCGGTCCGCTCAATATCCTTGAATGCACTCCAAAAGGCGTCAACAAAGCTTTTGCTTTGAAATATTTATTAGAGGTTCTGAACGTAGAGCGAAAAGATTTGATTGCTTTTGGTGACGAGCACAATGATACAGAGATGTTAGCTTTTGCCGGTACTGGCTATGCCATGAAAAACGCTAGCCAAACACTTCTTCCTTACGCAGATGAGCAACTGCCGCTTACCAATGACCAAGACGGAGTCGCTCATCAATTATCGAAACTATTTTTATAATGAGACTTAGAGTTGGACAGATTTTCTGCCTGACTCTTTAATATTTACACGTAATCTTCCCAGATTTCATTTTTCTACGACTGATTGTGCACTAGCAATCATGGGGCGGTCTCATCAGCTGTTGATTTTCAATTATTTCCTATCAGTTTATTTATGCTATAAATTGAATATTATAAATTTTGTTTTTTAAATTTAAAATGTTTCTAGATTTTTTATTGATTTTCCTCTTTCTTATTTAATAATTCATGTAGATAGAATTATTTTTTCAAAATTTTCATTATTTTTCCAATCGTTTTTCAAGGTTAATATATTGTTTAAATGGCTAGTTTTGTCCGTTTACAATCTGTCAAAAATATGAAAGATTTTGATTTTTTTAGCTCAAACTATTGCATTTTTCATGAAAACGTTTTATACTTAAGTAGTCTTAAATTTTTCTTAAACTTAAGTCAAACATTTTATAAGGAGGAAAGACAATAATGAGTATCGGAATCATTATTGCAAGCCATGGTGAATTTGCTGCGGGTATTCATCAATCAGGTTCTATGATTTTTGGTGAGCAAGAAAAAGTTCAAGTTGTAACTTTTATGCCAAACGAAGGTCCTGATGATTTGTATGCTAAGTTCAATGACGCTGTGGCTGCTTTTGACGCGAACGATGAAGTTCTAGTTTTGGCTGACCTTTGGAGTGGCTCTCCATTTAACCAAGCTAGCCGCGTAATGGGTGAAAATCCTGACCGTAAGTTCGCGATCATTACAGGTTTGAATCTGCCAATGTTGATTCAAGCTTATACAGAACGAATGATGGATGCCAATGCTGGCGTTGACGCTGTTGCCGCAAACATCATCAAAGAAGCCAAGGACGGAGTGAAAGCTCTTCCTGAAGAACTAAATCCTGTAGCTGAGGTAGCAAGTGCACCGGTTGCACCAACTGCTCAAGCTGCCATTCCAGAAGGAACCGTTATCGGCGATGGCAAGTTGAAAATCAATCTTGCTCGTATCGATACACGTCTTCTTCACGGTCAAGTTGCAACTGCTTGGACACCAGATTCTAAAGCAGACCGTATCATCGTTGCTTCTGACTCCGTATCAGCTGATAAACTTCGTAAAGAGTTGATCAAACAAGCTGCTCCTGGTAATGTCAAAGCAAATGTTGTCCCAATTGACAAATTGATTGCGGTAGCAAAAGACCCTCGTTTTGGTAACACACATGCACTGATTCTTTTTGAAACTCCTCAAGATGCACTCCGTGCTGTTGAAGGCGGTGTTGATATCAAAACACTTAATGTTGGCTCAATGGCTCACTCAACTGGTAAAACAATGGTCAATAACGTTTTGTCAATGGACAAAGATGATGTTGCAACCTTTGAAAAATTGCGTGACCTCGGAGTGGAATTTGACGTACGTAAAGTGCCAAATGACTCCAAAAAAGATTTGTTTGACTTAATTAAAAAAGCCAACGTTCAATAATGGAAAGGATTTAGAATATGTCAATTATTTCTATGATTTTAGTGGTCTTCGTTGCCTTTCTTGCTGGACTCGAAGGAATCTTGGACCAATTTCAATTCCACCAACCACTTGTTGCTTGTACCTTGATTGGTCTTGTAACAGGACACTTGGAAGCAGGTGTAATGCTTGGTGGTTCACTACAAATGATCGCTCTTGGTTGGGCAAACATCGGTGCTGCGGTTGCGCCTGACGCTGCCCTTGCCTCTGTTGCTGCCGCTATCATTATGGTACAAGGTGGAGACTTTACAAACAAAGGTGTTGCTGTCGCAACTGCTGTTGCTATCCCACTTGCTGTTGCTGGTCTTTTCCTTACAATGATCGTACGTACTATCTCAGTTGCCCTTGTTCACGGTGCTGATGCTGCTGCTAAAAAAGGTGACATCGCAGGCGTAGAACGCGCTCACTTATTTGCTCTTGTCCTTCAAGGTTTGCGTATCGCTCTTCCTGCTGCACTTCTACTTGCTATTCCAGCTGAAGCTGTACAAAACTTACTCGCAATGATGCCTGCATGGTTGTCAGATGGTATGGCTATCGGTGGTGGTATGGTCGTTGCCGTTGGTTACGCTATGGTTATCAACATGATGGCAACTCGCGAAGTATGGCCATTCTTTGCTATCGGTTTTGCACTTGCAGCTGTTAGTCAATTAACCCTTATCGCTCTTGGTACAATCGGTGTTGCAATTGCTCTTATCTATCTGAACCTTTCTAAAAAAGGTGGGAATGGTAGTGGCGGAGGTTCTGCTACATCAAGCGACCCAATTGGTGATATTTTAGAAGACTACTAAGAAAGGAGCTACTAATATCATGACAGAAAAAATTCAATTATCAAAATCAGATCGTCAAAAAATTTGGTGGCGTTCAACTTTCTTGCAAGGTTCTTGGAACTATGAACGGATGCAAAACTTAGGTTGGGCTTATGCATTAATTCCAGCTATCAAAAAACTTTATACTAAAAAAGAAGACCAAGCTGCTGCTCTTGAACGTCACTTGGAATTCTTCAACACTCACCCATACGTAGCTGCTCCTATCATTGGTGTGACACTTGCTTTGGAAGAAGAAAAAGCAAACGGTGTTGAAATTGATGACGCTGCTATTCAAGGGGTTAAAATCGGTATGATGGGACCTCTTGCTGGTATCGGTGACCCAGTCTTCTGGTTTACCGTTCGTCCTATCCTTGGTGCTCTTGGTGCTTCTCTTGCCTCAACAGGAAACATCATGGGTCCAATCCTCTTCTTCGTTCTTTGGAATCTTATCCGTATGGCCTTCTTGTGGTACACTCAAGAACTTGGTTACAAAGCTGGTTCTGAAATTACTAAAGACATGTCAGGTGGCATCCTTCAAGACATCACTAAAGGAGCTTCAATCCTTGGTATGTTTATCCTTGCTGTACTCGTTGAACGCTGGGTAAACGTAAGCTTTGCTCTTCAACTTCCTTCAACAAAACTATCTGAAGGTGCTTATATCAACTTCCCTAAGGGAGCTGTAACTGGTTCTCAACTGCAAAAAATCTTAGGTGATGTTGCAAATGGACTTAGCTTAACTCCTGAAAAAGCAAACACACTTCAAGGACAATTGAATTCATTGATTCCTGGTTTGATGGGACTTCTCCTTACTTTCCTTTGTATGTGGTTGCTTAAGAAGAAAGTTTCACCAATCACTATCATCATCGGACTCTTCATCGTTGGTATCATTGCCAAAGTTATTGGTTTGATGTAAACATGGAAAAAGAAGGTTTCGGCCTTCTTTTTTATTGACAATAAATGTGCTATAATAGAAAAGATAATAGATAAACGAGGATTGAACATGGCACAGTCACAAAATACAAAAATTGATTTTCAGACAACAGGAACTTCTTATCTGGGAATTGGAGGGAAAGTTGGAAAATTCTTAGTTGGAGATAAGGCACTTGAATTTTATGCAGATGCCAATGTCGAAGACTACATTCAAATTCCTTGGGATACTATCAAACAGATTGGCGCCAATGTTTCGGGCAAACGAATTAGTCGTCATTTTGAAGTCTTTACTGACAAAGGCAAATTTCTCTTTGCCTCAAAAGATGCTGGAACCATTCTGAAACACGCTCGAAATCATATTGGTAATGAAAAAGTCGTTAAACTACCGACACTGATTCAAACAATTGGTCAATTTTTTAAAAATCTATTTGCAAAAAAATAAGAATTCTTGTATAATCGTAAGAAACGGATAAGTAAATCTAGAATCTCTTTCAGAAAGTCTGCGGCAGCTGTGAGCAGATAGAGAGCTAGCTTGAAATTCTACCGTGATACTAATTTCATAAACAATCAAGTGCACTTATGTGAAGTTGGATGGAACCGTGGCTCTGCCACTCCAACACTTTCCATAGGTGCATTTTTATTTAAGGAGGTTCTGATGTTAGATATTAAACGCATTCGCACAGATTTTGATATCATCGCAAAAAAACTAGCTACTCGTGGCGTTGACGCTGCAACACTTGATAAAATGAAAGAGTTTGATAGCAAACGCCGTGAACTCTTGGTCAAGGTTGAAAATTTAAAAGCAGAGCGTAACACGGTTTCAGCAGAAATTGCCCAAGCGAAACGTAATAAAGACAATGCTGATGATAAAATTGCTGCCATGCAAAAATTATCTGCTGAAATTAAAGCATTAGACGCAGAGTTAGCAGAAATTGACGCTACATTAACCGAGTTTACAACGACTTTGCCAAATATTCCTCACGATAGTGTGCCGGTAGGTGCTGACGAAGACGATAATGTAGAAGTTCGCCGTTGGGGGACGCCACGTGTGTTTGACTTTGATGTAAAAGCTCACTGGGATCTTGGTGAAAATCTTGATATTCTCGACTGGGAACGCGGGGCAAAAGTAACCGGCGCTCGCTTCCTCTTTTACAAAGGATTAGGAGCTCGTCTAGAACGCGCTATTTATAATTTCATGTTAGACGAGCATCAAAGAGAGGGCTACACAGAAGTCATCCCTCCTTACATGGTTAATCACGATTCTATGTTTGGGACTGGTCAATATCCAAAATTCAAAGAAGATACGTTTGAATTGAGCGATACAAATTACGTTCTCATTCCAACTGCTGAAGTTCCTTTGACAAACTACTACCGAGGGGAAATTTTAGACGGAAAAGACTTGCCAATCTACTTCACAGCCATGAGTCCGTCTTTTCGTTCTGAAGCTGGTTCTGCCGGTCGTGACACCCGTGGTTTGATTCGTTTGCATCAATTCCACAAAGTAGAAATGGTCAAATTTGCCAAGCCAGAGCATTCTTATGAAGAATTAGAAAAAATGACCGCTAATGCGGAAAATATCCTGCAAAAGTTGAATCTTCCTTACCGTGTCGTTGCACTTTCTACAGGGGATATGGGCTTCTCTGCAGCGAAGACCTACGACTTGGAAGTCTGGATTCCAGCACAGAATACCTACCGTGAAATTTCTAGCTGTTCCAATACCGAAGATTTCCAAGCTCGTCGTGCCCAAATCCGTTACCGTGACGAAGCAGATGGCAAGGTCAAACTCCTACACACGTTGAATGGATCCGGTCTTGCAGTTGGTCGTACCGTTGCAGCTATTCTTGAAAATTATCAAAATGAAGACGGCTCTGTCACTATTCCAGAAATTCTTCGTCCATACATGGGCGGTGTGAAAGTGATTGCTCCAAAATAACATAAAAACTCTGAGATTTTCAAATCATCTCAGAGTTTTCTTATCTCTTCATTTGATTGTTTCGCTTTTTAATCATTGCACTTCGAACCACACTTATCACAGTTGGGAGTAAGGTGACAATGACAATTCCCAAAATAATAGCTGAAAAATGAGTTTTCACAAAGGGAATATTCCCAAAAAGATAGCCTGCCCCTGTCGCAATCAAAGACCAAGACAAAGCTGCGATAAAAGCTCGTTTCAGAAAAGACTGAACAGGGAATTGGCTAATACCTGCTACAAAAGGCACAAAGGTGCGAATAATGGGAATATAGCGTCCTAAAATAATAGAAGTAGAGCCATGTTTTTCAAAATACACTTCTGCTTCTTTGATATTTTCTTCTTTTATCAATTTACTGAAAAATTTATAATGTACAAAACGATAACCCAAGGTTCTGCCAATGAAGAAATTACAGGTATCACCGACAAAAGCTCCCACAAAAAATAGAAGCATAAAAAGTAGAACATTAAAATGCATTGCTGGATTAGCTGATAGAGCGCCTGCAGCAAAAAGTAAGCTGTCTCCCGGCAAGAATGGAAATACTACCGCAGCTGTCTCAATAAAAATCACCAAAAACAAAATCAAATACGTCCAGCCACCTACAGCATGAGCAATATTATAAATGTGTGCATCAATATGCAAGATAAAATCAATAATAAACATCTCTTCTCCTTTTGTCCATTCTCTATTATAGCAGAAAATACTACAGAAAAGCGTATTTTAAAAATAAAAAAACAGAAATGAACGGTACAACAAGCCAATCCACTTCTGATTTTTATTAGTATTTTCGAAATCGTTGGTAACGTGCTTCTAAAAGTTGTTCAAGTGGTAGTTGAGACAAATTTGCTAATTCAGCGACTATTTCTTGTTTCACAGCATACAATAAATCTTGATTGCTGAGTCCTGATTCTGGAATCACCTTGTCCACTACTCCCATATCAAGAAGCTCATGAGAAGTGATTTTCATGAGTTCTGCAGCTTCCATAGCACGACTGCCGTCTTTCCACAAGATAGAAGCAAAACCTTCGGGACTAAGCACCGCGTAAATTGAATTTTCTAGCATCCAGACCTTGTCTGCAACAGCTAAAGCTAGCGCTCCTCCAGATCCGCCTTCACCGATAATAATAGCGATAATCGGCACCTTTAAATCGCTCATCTCGAGCAAATTACGCGCAATAGCTTCTCCTTGACCGCGCTCTTCAGCCCCAACTCCCGGATAAGCACCGGCTGTATTGATAAACGTAACGACAGGACGACCAAATTTCTCTGCCTGCTTCATCAAGCGAAGTGCCTTTCGATAACCTTCTGGATGAGGTTGCCCAAAATTCCGTTGCAAATTATCCTGTAGATTGCGCCCTTTTTGAATCCCAACAACGGTGATGGGCTGACCATCTAAAGTTCCGATTCCACCGATAACCGCTCCGTCATCTCGAAAAGAACGATCGCCATGTAATTCAATAAAATTCTCGCAAATTCCTTGTGCAAAATCCAAAGCTGTCAACCGCGCCTGATCTCGTGCTTCTTTAATAATTCGAGTAATATTCGTCATTGTTTACCTCCATGGAAAGCCAAGAGCATTGCAATGGTGGAGCGCAATTCCAAGCGCTTGACAATGGCATCAACAAAACCATGCTCAAGCAAAAATTCCGCCTTTTGAAAGTCATCTGGCAATTTTTCACGAACAGTTGTTTCAATTACTCGGCGGCCTGCAAAGCCAACAAGCGCTTGCGTTTCAGCCAAAATGATGTCTCCTTCCATAGCAAAAGAAGCCGTCACTCCACCCGTGGTCGGGTCTGTTAAGATCGTCAAATAAAACAAGCCAGCATTAGAATGGCGTTTCACAGCAGCGGAAACCTTTGCCATTTGCATCAAACTCATAATGCCTTCTTGCATGCGAGCGCCACCAGAAGCTGTGAACAAGGTGACTGGCAACTGATGTTCTGTAGCATATTCAAAAAGACGAGTAATTTTTTCTCCAACGACTGTTCCCATAGAAGCCATGATAAAGTTGGAATCCATGATCCCCAGTGCAGTTTTTTGACCACCGATTGTCGCAATTCCTGTTAGTATCGCTTCATCCAAACCTGTTTTCTCACGGACAGTTCTTAATTTTTCACGATATTTAGGAAACTTCAAGGGGTCTGATGTTTCAATTCCTGTAAACAATTCCTCAAAACTATTGGCATCTACCGTTAAATTGAGGCGTTCAAAAGCTGAAATACGAAACGTATAGCCACATTGCGGGCAAATCCGTTCACTTCCCAAATCTTTTTGGTAAATGATATGCTTACATCCTGGACACTTTGAAAACAGTTCATCCGGAAACTCTGGTTTCACTTGAGGTTTCTCACGACTGGAACGGTTTGGATTGATCCGAATATACTTATCCTTTTTGGAAAACAAAGCCATGACTTATATCCTTTACTCCTCTACTTTTTCTTTTGATAAGCTGGTAAAAATTTCTCCATAAGAAAAGCTGTATCATAATCGCCAGCAATGACATGTGGGTCTGAAATCAAATCTAACTGAAAACCGCTATTTGTCACAACGCCGTCGATTTCTAATTCATAGAGCGCACGCTGCATTTTCATAAGTGCATCAAAACGATTTTCACCATGAACAATAATCTTGGCAATCATGCTGTCATAATACGGCGGAATCGTGTAGCCAGGATAAACTGCAGAATCCACACGCAACCCCACTCCCCCACTCGGTAGATAGAGATTGGAAATCTTTCCCGGACTTGGTGCAAAGTTAAATGCAGGATTTTCTGCATTGATTCGGCATTCAATCGCGTGACCTGTTATATGAATATCTTCTTGGTTAAAAGGCAGCTCTTGCCCCGCAGCAATTTTGATTTGCTCCTTAACAATGTCCACCCCCGTTACAAATTCCGTTATCGGATGCTCCACTTGGACACGAGTATTCATTTCCATGAAATAAAATTCTCTTTTGCCTTCATCAAATAAGAATTCAATCGTTCCAGCGTTTTCATATCCGACAGATTTTGCAGCTCGAACAGCTGCTTCCCCAATCTTCTGACGAAGCGTTTTGCCAATCGCAACCGACGGACTTTCTTCCAGCACTTTTTGATTATTTCTTTGAAGTGAACAATCGCGCTCGCCTAAGTGGACAACATGACCATGTTGGTCAGCCAAAATTTGGACTTCAATATGCCGAGCCGGATAAATAACCCGCTCCATATACATGGCGCCATTTCCGAAAGCCGCCTTGGCTTCACTAGAAGCCGATTCAAAAGCAGCTACTAAATCTTCTGCTTTTTCAACCTTCCGAATGCCTTTGCCACCACCGCCAGCAGAAGCTTTCAACATGACTGGATAGCCGATTTTTTCTGCAACTGCAAGTGCTTCGTCTGACGTATGAACTTCGCCATCAGAACCTGGGATTACAGGCACATTAGCCTTAATCATCTGAGCACGCGCATTGATTTTATCACCCATTAAATCCATTACCGCTCCAGAAGGACCGATAAATTTAATACCAACTTCCTCGCACATGGTCGCAAATTTAGAATTCTCACTCAAAAAACCAAAGCCTGGATGAATCGCCTCTGCCCCAGTCAAAACTGCGGCAGAAAGAACCGCATTCATATTGAGGTAGGATTCTGTCGACTTTGCTGGACCTATACAAACCGCTTCATCTGCCAGTAAAGTATGGAGAGCTTCTTTGTCAGCAGTAGAATAGACTGCGACTGTCGCAATCCCTAACTCTCTAGCTGCCCGAATAATTCTGACCGCAATTTCCCCACGGTTGGCAATTAAAATCTTACGAAACATGGTGAAATCTCCTTTTTTATTGTCCGAGGGCAAAAGTTAAAGTACCACTCGCTGCCAACTTCCCGTCAACTTCTGCTTTCGCTTCCACAACCGCAATGGTGCCACGACGCTTCACAAACTTCGCTGTCATGATGAGCTGATCACCAGGAACAACTTGTTTTTTAAATTTCACCTTGTCCATTCCGGCATAAAAGACCAATTTCCCCTTATTTTCCTCCTTGGACAATTCCAAAACACCGGCTGTTTGAGCCAAAGCCTCCATGATGAGAACTCCTGGCATGACAGGATATTCAGGAAAATGACCGTTAAAGAAAGGCTCATTGATTGTAACATTTTTAAGCGCTACAATCTCATCTTCTTTCACTTCCAGCACACGGTCAACCAATAGCATAGGATAACGATGGGGAAGAGCTTCTTTTATCGCATTGATATCAATCATTTAATCCGCACCAAACCTTTCCCAAATTCGACCATTTCTTCGTTTTGGACAAGAATTTCTGTCACAATACCGTCCTTAGGTGACGGAACTTCATTCATCACTTTCATGGCCTCAATAATCATCAAGGTTTGCCCCTTCTTCACTTGGTCGCCAACAGAAACAAAAGAAGGTTTATCAGGACCTGAAGCAAGATAAGCAACTCCAACCAAGGGACTTTCAACCACATCGCCTTCAGCTGTTAGCACTTCTGGACTAACCGTTTCCTCCACAATTGGAGGAACAGTTGGCTGGGGAACTTCGACTTGTGAAACAAGATTGGTGTTCGCTGTTGAATCCTCTGCAGAAGGAGCAATTGATTCAACTGTTCTTTCATTTTTACTGAACGTTAATTCATCACTTTGATTTTTATAAGAAAATTCACGCAGACTTGATTGGTCAAATTGAGCCATCAAATCTTTGATTTCATTGATATTCATTTAAGCCTCCCAGCGCTTGAATGCAAGTACAGCATTGTGCCCACCAAAGCCAAAGGTATTTGAAATCGCATATGGAATATCATGTTCTTGCCCTTGACCATAGATGACATTCGCCTCGATATCATCTGAAAGTTCTTGCGTTCCTGCAGTCATCGGTACAAAGTTATGACGCATTGCCTCAATCGTTGCAATAGCTTCTACTGCACCAGCTGCACCAAGAAGGTGTCCTGTGAAGGATTTCGTAGAAGAAACTGGTACTTCTTTTCCAAGAACATTAACAATCGCTTGACTTTCACCCTTTTCATTGGCTTGTGTGGAAGTCCCGTGAGCATTCACATAGGCAATGTCTGAAGGTTGTAATCCTGCTTCTTCAATGGCTAGTTTCATAGCTTTAGCAGCCCCTGTACCAGCTGGTGATGGTGTTGTCATGTGATAAGCGTCACAAGTATTTCCATACCCCACAATTTCTGCTAAAATCGTTGCCCCACGTTTTTCAGCATGTTCTAGGCTTTCAATTACCAAAACACCTGCACCTTCTCCCATTACAAATCCATTTCGATCTTTATCAAATGGAATAGATGAACGTTTTGGATCTTCATTTGTGGACAGAGCTGTAAGAGCTGCAAAACCGCCGATGCCAATTTCGTTGATAGAGCATTCAGAACCACCTGCTAAAATAACATCTTGAAAACCAAATTTGATTTCACGGAATGCCTCTCCAATAGCATCATTAGAAGACGCACAAGCAGTTGTAATAGATTTACATACCCCATTAGCTCCCACACGAATAGCGATATTTCCGGCTCCCATATTTGAAAGTGCTTTAGGAATGAAGAGCGGTTGGATACGATTGGCTCCTCTTTCATGCATTCGGATAATTTGATCTTGCAATTCTTTTAAGCCACCAATCCCACTAGATACAATGACACCGAATCGATCATGGTCAACTGTCTCGGTATCTAGATGAGCATTTTCTAACGCTTCTAAAGCTGCATGAATGGCATAAATAGAATACATATCCATACGATTTTTGTCTTTTTTAACAAAATGTTTTTCTAGCGGGAAATCTTTAATTTCTGCTGCATTATGTACACCAATCACACTAGGATCAAAATTCGTAATTGGACCAATACCAATCTTCCCTTCTTTTAGACTATCCCAAAACTCTTCGGGTGTGTTTCCAATAGGTGAAGTTACTCCATATCCTGTTACAACAACTCGATTTAGTTTCATTTCAAACTCCTTTATTAAGAAAATATATCACATGCTTAAAACTCGTACGTTTTAGTCATCTTCTACCTCATGGTTAACCCGCCATCAATGGCAATGACTTGCCCAGTTAAATACTCTTGACGAGCTAGAAAGGCTGCCACTTCTGCCACTTCGCTGGTATTCCCAAAGCGTTTCATTGGAATTTGTGCTAACGTAGCTTCTTTCACTTTATCAGACAAAACATCGGTCATATCTGACTCAATCATACCTGGCGCAATAGCATTCACTCGTACATTGCGAGCTGCTACTTCACGCGCTACAGACTTAGTAAATCCAATCAGTCCAGCCTTAGAAGCCGCATAGTTTGCTTGACCGACATTGCCAATCAAACCAACCACACTTGATACATTGATAACAGCACCTTGACGAGCTTTCGACATTGGCTTCAAAACCGCTTGAGTCATATTAAAAGCACCAACAAGATTCACTTTCAAGACCTGTTCAAAATCTTCCTCTGTCAATTTTAGCATGAGTTTATCTTTTGTAATCCCTGCATTATTGACTAGAATATCCACGCTTCCAAGTTTTTCGATAGCTTCTTCTACCATCCGCTTAGCATCCGTGCTATCTGACACATCACCAGAGATAGAAGCCACTTGTACACCATAATCTGAAAATTCAGATACGAGCACCTCATCAATCTCACGGCGACCGTTTAAAACAATGTTGGAACCTAGACTTGCAAACTTATGTGCCATTGCAAGACCAATTCCACGTGTTGAACCAGTTATAAAAACATTTTTACCTTTCAGTTCCATACCTATTCCTTATTTTCTAGAAGAGTAGATAAACTTCTAACATCTTCAACGTGAGCAACCTTTGCTGATTTATCAATTTTTTTAACAAAACCAGAAAGAACCTTACCTGGACCAATTTCAATAAAATTAGTTACACCAGCTTTTTGCATCGTTGCAATACTATCATAAAAACGAACTGGTTCCATAACTTGACGAGTTAAGAGTTCCTTAATTTGTCCTTGTTCCATGACAGTTGCTTTGGTATTGCCTACCAAAGGAAGTTTGAAATCAGCAAATTCAACTGTTTCTAAAACTTTTGCCAATTTATCACTTGCAGGTTTTAGCAAAGCTGTATGAAATGGACCAGAGACATTCAAAGGGATGAGACGCTTAACACCAGCTTCTTTTAACAATTCCACTGCTTTGTCAACCACTTCAACTTCACCACCAATAACAATCTGACTAGGTGTATTGTAGTTGGCAGGAGAGACAATGCCTAGCTGGCTTGCCTTTCGACAAGCTGCTTCAATTGTAGCTAAATCGGCATTTAAAACCGCAACCATTTTACCAGAGCCAGCAGGAGCTGCTTCTTCCATAAAAGCACCACGTTTCGCAACCAAAGCAACCGCTGTTTTAAAATCCAAAGCACCTGCTGCTACCATGGCAGAGTATTCCCCAAGAGAAAGGCCTGCTACCATATCAGCTTGCATTCCTTTTTCTTGCAATAATCGGTAAATAGCAACCGAAGTGGTTAAAATTGCTGGCTGAGTATGGCGTGTCTGGTTGAGCTTTTCTTCCTCATTATCTATCAGATATCGTAGATCATAGCCCAATACTTGACTTGCTTCATCATAGGTTGCCCTCACTACATCAAACTGATCGTAAAGGTCACGAGCCATTCCCAGATACTGAGCACCCTGACCTGCAAATAGAAAGGCTGTTTTAGTCATTTCTAGTTACTCCTGCCCAACGGCTAGCTTCTTTTTGGATTACCTCTGCTGCACCGTAGTAAATATCTTTTAAAATTTCTTCAACTGTTTCTTCCTTGCTGACAAGCCCCGCAATTTGTCCTGACATGACAGAGCCATGTTCAACATCACCGCGAACAACTGCATTTGCCAGAGCACCCGCTCCTAAACTCTCAAAAACAGTTAAATCAGGATTTTCTTGCTTAAAAGCATCCTTTTCTGCTTGATCAAATTCTCTAGTTAGTTTATTTTTCAAAGCTCGTACTGCATGACCAAAATGTTGAGCAGAAATGGTTGTATCAATATCCCGAGCTTTCAAAATCATATTTTTATAATTTTGGTGCGCATTTGACTCTTTTGCAACGACGAAACGTGTTCCCACTTGAACAGCCTCTGCACCAAGCATAAAGCCTGCAGCTGCACCGCGACCATCGGCAATCCCTCCTGCTGCAATTACAGGAATATCAACTGCTTCAACTACCTGACGAACCAAAGTCATGGTGGTTAATTTTCCAATATGCCCACCTGCTTCCATTCCTTCAGCAATGACTGCATCTGCACCAATTTTTTCCATTCGCTTAGCCAATGCTACACTTGGAACTACTGGAATGACTGTAATACCTGCGTCGTGGAAACGAGTCATATATTTACTTGGATTTCCTGCACCAGTTGTCACAACCTTGACACCTTCTTCAATCACTAAGTCAACAATATCTTCCACAAACGGTGACAACAGCATGATATTCACGCCAAAAGGTTTGTCTGTCAATGACTTAATTTTATCAATATTAGCTTTGACAACTTCTTTCGGTGCATTACCACCACCGATAATGCCAAGACCTCCCGCTTTAGAAACTGCACCAGCCAAGTCACCATCAGCAACCCAGGCCATCCCACCCTGGAAAATAGGATATTTAATATTTAACAATTCTGTAACACGTGTTTGCATAATACCTTCCTTTATATTGCTTAAGTAATGGCTCAATCCTTTCAGTTCAAGCACTTGTATACTTTGAAAATCAAACTATTACCTAAACAAGAGGGAGTGAAACATGCCATCCAACCATAGATTTTATTGTTCCACCCCAGCAAAATCAACTGTCTCTTGCTCTTTTCTCAAAAGAAAATCGGTTATACAGTCAACTTTACTGCCTACCTCAATACCTTTTTCAAAAGAGGGCGAGAATCTTATCTCAGCCCCGTTTCATCTTTTTATTTTGTTTTTTCTTCAACGTAGGCAACTAAGTCACCAACTGTGTTCAATCCTTCTTCGGTTTCGATTTGAATATCGAATGCATCTTCAATTTCTGAGATAACTTGGAACAAATCCAATGAATCTGCGTCAAGATCATCAAAAGTTGACTCAAGAGTAACTTCTGAAGGTTCTTTACCAAGTTCTTCCACAATAATTTCTTGTACTTTTTCAAATACTGCCATGATAGACTCCTTTAAAAATAAATATTTATATTCATGTGTTTACCACATAATAACTAAATTGTAACAATAAGTGTGCCCCATGTCAAACCTCCACCGAATCCTGACAGCAAAACTGTTTGACTGCCATCAAGGTGAATGAGTCCTTTTTCAACACAATCAGATAAAAGAATTGGAATGCTCGCTGCACTCGTATTCCCATATTCCATCATATTTGCAGGAAGTTTTTCCCTTGTTACACCAATCTTTTTCGCCATTTTATCTAAAATACGAATATTGGCCTGATGTAATAGTAAATAGTCAATATCCTCCACTTGAATATCACTGGATTCAATCGTATTTTTTATAGATTTTGCCACATCTCGAATAGCAAAATCAAAAATTTTTCGACCATCCATTGTCAAATATGGTGCCGCCTCTTCCTTTTCAGAATAAGGTGAAGATAAACCAACTTTACCACAAGTCAAGCTTTCCCCACGCGAACCGTCTGTATATTGACTTTCAGCTAAAAAATGCTGCTGCTCTGAGCTCTCTAGCAAAACACCACCAGCACCATCACCGAAAAGAACCGCAGTTGAACGATCAGACCAGTCAAGGACTTTTGATAAGGTTTCACTTCCTATAACAAAACCCTTCTGGTAACGACCTGAAGAAATCAACTTTTCAGCTGTTGACAGAGCGAAGATAAAACCACTACAAGCCGCTGTTAAGTCAAATGCAAAGGCATGCCTTGCACCAATATTTGCTTGAACTCGTGCAGCCGTTGAAGGCATCATAGAGTCTGGGGTGATAGTTGCCACAATGATAAAGTCTAGCTCATCTGCATGGATATTCGCCTTTTTCAACAATTGTTCTGCCACCTTGGTAGCCAAAACACTCGTTGATTCTATTTGTGATAAATGACGACGCTCTATTCCTGTTCGACTTGAAATCCATTCATCGCTCGTATCCATTATTTTTGCCAAATCATCATTTGTAACTACCTGACTTGGAGCATAATGAGCAACTTGACTAATTTTAGCATAGTTCATTATTTCAAATCCTCTAAAAAATGATACAGATTAGTCAGACCTTTTCCCATGACCTTCATCTCTTCAGCATCCATTCCTTCAATGATTCTTTCAACCATTCTCTTGTGAAATCTTCTGTGCAAGCGATAAATCAGGCGACCATTTTTTGTCAAATTCAGATGAACGACACGACGATCAACTTCTGAACGTGTCCGTTCAATATAGCCTTTTCTTTCAAGGTTATTTAAACTAGTTGTTACGGTTCCTAATGTCACCATCAATTCCTTTGCTACGCTACTAGGAGTCGCATTGGGATTTTTTCCAACAACATCAATCGTGTGCATTTCTTTGATAGAGATATCTTTGAAGCGACTGCCTCTCAAACTAGATTCTTCAATAACCAATACATTATTGAAAATAGATGTTAAATAATCATTGACCAATTGGTAATCCAAAAATCTATCCTCCTCTAACAAAAAACTTTCAACATCAAAACATTTGACTAGAAAAGTATATCAAATATCAAATTAAATTGCAACTACTTTTTTACTTCCCAGAAAATTTTGGTCGACGCTTCTCAGCATAAGCTCGCACCCCTTCTTTGAAATCTTCTGTGAAAGCCAATGTCTTCTGCAACTGTAGTTCGAGTTTTGCATACTCATCCCAACCAGTAAACAAACTCTTCCATACCAATTCTTTAATAGCACGATAAGAATTAAGTGAATGACGTTTCAACTTCTTAATCACTTGATTCGTTGTAGTTTCTAACTTTTCAACTTCACAAACTTTATACAAAAGACCATAATTTAAAGCTTTTTCTGCGTTTAACGGTTCACCTGTCATTGCTAATTGAGTTGCTCTCGTCACACCAATCGCTCTAGCAAGTAAATATAGACCACCCGCATCAGGAGCAAGACCTACCCCCACAAAAGCTTGAATAAAACGAGAACGCTCCGTTGCAATACAGAAATCTGCAGCTACCACCATATTAGCTGCCGCACCAGCAACTGGTCCATCTACACTCATAATGACCGGCTTAGATAGTTGTTTCATTGAGTAAGAAATTTCATTGACTAATTCAGCAATTTTGACCAAAGACTGAATATCATCTGCCTCCACCGCTCGTTGCATTTCTGCCAAATCACCGCCAACAGAAAATACTTTCCCATTTGCATTGATGAGCAAAATTTGGATTTCTTCATCTTCAGAAGCCATTTTTATCGCTCTTAAAATTTCTTCACACATGGGAACATTAAACCCATTGGAAACCTCTGCGCGATTCAAAGTCAATGTTGCAACACCGTCATTAACGTTATATAAAATATTTTCAAATTGCATTTAATTGCCTCCGACAATTATTTTCTTTGTCAATTAAATTATTTGAATATCAAATAATATGGTTACATTCTAACATAAAATATTTGCTTTAGCAAGTAAGCACAAGTAAATTTGAAAAGATTTCAGAATTTTGCTATAATTTAAACAATCAGCCTATAGGAGAATTTATGAAAGTTGTTAAATTTGGAGGAAGTTCACTTGCCTCTGCTGGTCAATTAGAAAAAGTATTACAGATTATAAAAGCTGATCCTGAACGTCGATTCGTGATTGTCTCTGCGCCTGGGAAGCGATGCACTCAGGATACAAAGGTAACAGATGCCCTCATTAAATATTATAGAGACTATGTTGCTGGTAATGACGTAACAAAGCACCAACAATGGATTATTCAGCGTTATCGAGATATGGCGTTAGAACTGCAACTCAAACCAAATATTCTAGAGAGAATTTCAAAAAGTTTCCAAAAGCTCGCAAGCCTTCCTATCGAAAATAATAAGTTCTTGTACGATACTTTTCTTGCTGCAGGTGAAAATAACAATGCGAAACTCATTGCGGCTTATTTTACACAAAATGGCGTAGATGCTCGTTATGTTCACCCTAGAGAAGCAGGACTCATTGTATCCAGCGAACCAGGAAATGCTCGACTTCTCCCTTCCAGTTATGATAAAATCGAAGAATTAAATGAAGCTGATGAAGTATTGATTATACCAGGATTCTTTGGAGTAACAAAAAACGACCAGATTTGCACCTTTTCACGTGGTGGGTCTGATATTACTGGCTCTATTATTGCTGCAGGTGTAAAAGCTGATCTTTATGAAAATTTTACAGATGTTGATGGTATTTTTGCAGCACACCCTGGCATTATCCACATGCCACACTCCATTCCAGAATTAACTTATCGCGAAATGCGCGAATTAGCTTATGCAGGTTTTACTGTATTACATGACGAAGCACTCATTCCAGCTTACCGTGGGAAAATTCCACTCGTTATAAAAAATACAAATAACCCTACTCATCCTGGTACAAAAATTGTTTTAAAGCACAGCAACAGGGACTTCCCTGTAGTAGGTATTGCTGCAGATGCCCATTTCACCAGTATTAACATGTCTAAATACCTCATGAACCGTGAAATAGGTTTTGGTAGAAAAGTTCTGCAAATATTGGAAGATCTAAATATCCGCTGGGAGCACATGCCTACCGGTATCGATGACTTATCTATTATTCTTCGGGATCGTGAGTTAACCCCCATTAAAGAGGAAGAAATTCTTCGTCAATTAAGACAAAAGTTAGAAGTTGACCACGCAGAAATCGAACATGATCTCTCAATCATTATGATTGTCGGTGAAAAAATGAAAAGTCACATCGGTTTGACTGCTACCGCAACTAAAGCACTATCAGATAATCACATTAATATCCAAATGATTTCCCAAGGATCTAGTGAAGTTTCTATCATGATTGTTATCAATTCCGAACAAGAAAAAGCAGCTATAAAAGCACTTTACAAAGCTTTTTTTGAATAAAAATTGAGAGTCTAGGTAAAAATTCATAAAAATAGTCAAAAAGCTTAAAATCAATCTTTTAATTAACTTGATTTTAAGCTTTTTTCGCTATAAGCGATTATTACACTTTGACCATGAATTGAGTTTTTGCTCAGCCACTTGCATTATATTAACCCCAAAATCTTGATGTAGTAGCTGATGATAAAAGCAACAGCATAGGGTAGGTAGGAGTACGAACTAAAAATTTTCAAATTTTGATTGATTGCTATGCGTAATCTCCCCAGAGTGTATTATTTATAGGTGAACTCGTCAGGCATCTCACCTGGAAATCTATTACAAAATATAATCATCCATGAGCAGTCTAAAAACCAAACAATCTTAATTTGATTGAGATAATACAATCCTCTCGATAAATGAAACAGTGTAACTCATTCTCTAAAAATGAAAATTTTAAAAAAATACATTCTCATTGTTTTGAACATAAAAAAAGAGAATGAACTTCTGATCTGCACCCCAAAAATTAGATAGAAAAAATCTAACTTTTGGGGTATTTTATTATGAAATTGAGTTATGAAGATAAAGTGCAAATCTATGAACTAAAAAAACAAGGAATCAGCTTAAAGCAACTCTCAAATAAATTTGGAGTACGTATT